>JAEUSC010000244.1 GCA_016789035.1 Candidatus Omnitrophota bacterium | reverse complement strand
ACCGCCGGCGGCATCAGCTGCAGAACTTTCCTTAAAGTACTGCTGAATATATCCAATTGTCTGACGGGGAAAGAAGTAAAAACACATTGTTACTAGCGTTGATTTTGGCTTAGCGGGTTTCTCTTCGAAGGATGTTACTTTACCAGATTCGTCGAGAGCAAGAATTCCAAACATATGGGCTTGCGTTATATCCTGGATGTCATAAACGCCCACTGTTACAGCCGGAACTTTTGACTTGGCCATCTGGATAAATGCCTTTAAATCAAAATCAAAAAGATTATCACCACCAACCACCAGCCAATCATCCAGCTCCTTTTCCTTTTCCCAAACAAAACGCATATCTCCGACCGATCCTAAGCGGTCCTCATTGGAATTGGTTCCGTCATTAATAATCCGAATTTTATTCTTTAACGGCCCCTGCGCTTCCTGCCAAGTTGTGAAATTCTTATAAAACTTGTTATTCGTCACAACTACGTATTCACTGATGGCATCAATTTGGGAAAGCTCATCAATGATCAAGTTTAACATCGGTTTGCCATTGATTGGCAATAGGGGTTTGGGAGTATCTTTGGCGATTGCCTGAAGACGGGTGCCATAACCAGCAGCTAAAATTAAAATTTTCATATTTTATCCTAACGTTAATGCTAATTGGATGAGAAAAACTGAGGAGCGAGTTCTTTAAGTTTAGATTGAACAAATTCTTCCACTTCTGTAGCCGTGCCCAATTCCAATGCTTGTTGAGCGAGATACTGCAAATCACTAAACCGCACGCTACGGATTAGTTTTTTAATGGGTAAAATACTGGCCGAAGACATGCTCAACGCATCAATCCCCAGCCCAGCAAGGAGAATTGCTTGAGACGGTTCACCTGACATTTCCCCGCAAAGCGAAACCTGCTTTCCTTCGTTGTGTCCCGCATCAATCACCCGCTTAACCATACGTAGTATTGCCGGATGGAATGGTTGATACAAATGCGCCGTCTTCTCGTTCACACGGTCGACTGCCAAAGTATACTGAATAAGATCATTGGTTCCAATGCTAAAAAAGTCCGATTCCTTTGCCAGAAGATCCGCAAGCATGACAGCCGCCGGCACTTCAATCATGATTCCCAACGGCATTTTTTCATTAAAAGGAATCTTATCATCTCGCAGACCAACCTTAACATCCTCCAGAATTTGGTTAGCCTTTCTTAACTCTCCCAGACCTGTGATCATGGGATACATCATCCGAATATTTCCAAATACAGATGCCCGCAAAATGGCCCTTAACTGCGTTTTGAAAATATCTGGACGCTCCAGACAAAACTGAATGGCTCTCCACCCCAAAAACGGTGACATATCCCGCGGAATCTGAACACTGGAAATAAACTTGTCACCTCCCAAATCTAATGTTCGGATGGTCACAGGCTGACTTTCAAATGCCTGCGCAACGGAACGATAGGCACGAAATTGTTCTTCTTCAGAAGGAAGATCAATACGGTTCATATAAAAGAATTCCGTCCGATATAGACCAATTCCCTGCGGCGCACATTTCTGAACAACCTTTACTTCCTCAGAAATTTCCAGATTAGCCAGAATTGCAATGGATTTTTTATCAATAGTCTCAGCAGGAAGATTCTTTATGTC
>JAEUSC010000235.1 GCA_016789035.1 Candidatus Omnitrophota bacterium | reverse complement strand
GGCATAACATCCGCCAATCCCATTACAATAAAACTGGGCGGCACCACCGCAGTCAACACCGCAGGAGGTCAAATCTTCGAACCCGGCCTGGCAAATACTGTCTCCGCAAAAACTGGTCGAGACAAAATCATTAAAGGTTGTCACGAAATCACCTGTAGCAATAATGTCTCCTTTCCTGACATCCTTAAAACTAGCTTCAGGCCGCGTAGGACCACAATTGGTCGAAATGCCTTTAATGGCCTCTTTAATCTCATCCATATGTCGAATGGAAATTTGTGTTTTATTAGGAATCAATGGCTCGTCAGTAAAGGTATATGACGGGATTGCCCCAAGGGCACACGCAGCGCGAGCTTGATTGATTAGCTTACGCATGTCTTCTATTTGACAAGCACGAATTTCCTTGCCTTTTTCCATGGTCGTCACGGAACAGCTTTGGGCAAAGCTCAATGGCATAACTGTTAGCAGGGCTAATATTAAAGTAGACAAGCAGCCAAAGAGTTTGGCTGACCAAAGGCGGGAAGCATAGATATTGATTCGACTTCTGCTCATCTATGAAAATTATATAATGAAGCAATCGAATTACAACAACATGTTCACTTTTTTAAAAAAGCGCTTTCTCGGGTCCGTTTAGGCGTTACTGGAACGTCCCGTCGACAGCAGAAGCACAAATTCACCTTTAGGAGGATGAGCAGTGAAATGCTTAAGCAAATCCTGTGCAGGGCCCTTCTTAATCTCTTCAAATTTCTTGGTGATTTCCCTGGCACAGACAATGGTAGGATTCTCAAGAACGTCAACAATATCTTCCAAGGTTTTTAGAATGCGGTAGGGCGATTCGTAAAAGATCAGCGTTCTGGATTCCTCTTTGAATGTTTCAAGTTTTTTACGGCGAGCCGCAGACTTCACCGGTAAAAATCCTTCAAAAATAAACGCATGACTCGGCAACCCAGAAGCACTCAGGGCCGCAACCGCGGCACACGCCCCCGGTACTACACAGACAGGAATGCCATTCTCCTGGGCCAGACGGACAAGAACAAAACCCGGATCACTAATCCCCGGTGTTCCAGCATCACTGACCAACGCCACGTCTTTTCCGTCCTTTAACAAAGAAAGGATATGCTGACTTTTTACACGTTCGTTTTGGTCATAATAACTTGTGGTTGTTGTAGTGATGCCGTAGTGGTCTAACAATATTTTTGTGTGACGGGTATCTTCGGCAGCAATCAGAGAAACGGTTTTAAGCGTTTCGACCGCACGAAATGTCATGTCCTTAAGATTACCGATGGGCGTTGAAACAATATAAAGCATACTTTTAATCACGAAGAATAGCCGAGCTGAAGCTATACATTATCCGATCAACAAACAAGACTTATGAATCTCAGACTACTTGTTAGAAGAAATGCGAATAAACTAAAAACTATTCAACAGTCACAGATTTGGCGAGATTTCTCGGCTGGTCGACGTCACAACCCAGGTTGACTGCTATGTAATAGGCAATCAGTTGCAGCGGGATGGCCACCAGTAGCGGGGTCAAAAGAGGATCGATTTTGGGAATATAAATCACATAATCCGCATGTTTAGAAATGTCTTTGTCGCCTTCGGTTGCGATCGCCGTAATCTTGCCTTTACGGGCGCGAATCTCCTGAATGTTGGAGATCATTTTTTCATATACTTCCGACTGAGGAGCAATACATACGACCGCACGATATTCGTCGATCAAAGCGATTGGCCCGTGCTTCATTTCACCGGCAGCATATCCTTCAGCCGGAATATAAGAAATTTCCTTGAGCTTTAATGCTCCTTCCAAGGCAGATGGATAGTTGACATTTCTTCCTAAGAAAAGGAAACAGCCGAAACGGAATTTCTTTTTGGCAATCTGGGCGACATGTTCTTTTTGCTGAAGAATCGTCTTGTAAAGTGAAGGAATATGTTTAAATTCTTTAATAATTTTGTGGCGCTCTTGGTCAGACAGCTTTTTATGAAGTTCACCTAATTTCAAAGCAAATAGATAAAGCATCCCTATTTGAGCCGTATAAGCCTTGGTTGAAGCTACCCCGATCTCAGGACCGGCGTGGGTATACAGCACCCCATCCGATTCCCGCACGAGAGAGGAACCCACGGCATTGCAAATGGTGATCGCCTTGGCTCCTCGAGCCCGCGCGTCGCGCACAGCTGCCAACGTATCAGCTGTTTCACCGGATTGACTGACAGATAGAATCAAAGTGTTCTTTTGCAGAATAGGTTCCCGATAACGGAATTCGCTTGCCGCATCAACCACAACGGGAATGCCCGCAATTTTTTCAATCAAATACTTTCCGACCATACCGGCATGATATGCAGTCCCGCAGGCTACGATATAAATATTCTTGATGGATTTTAACTGATTGTCGCTTAAACCGATCCCGTCTAAAACCACATGATCATTTTTTATTCTGCTTTTAATCATCTGAGCCAGAACGTGCGGTTGCTCATGGATCTCTTTAAGCATAAAATGAGGATAGCCCTCTTTTTGCGCAGACCCGACAGTGAAAGTCACTGTATCAATCTTGGGTGTGACCGGCTTGCCGTCAAACTTCCAAATCTTGACATCGTCTCTGGTTAGAGCTGCCATCTCACCATCTTTGAGATAGATCACTCGCTTGGTTTTGTCCAGAATGGCCGGCACATCGGAAGCAATAAAATTCTCCCCTTTGCCAATCCCAATAATCAGCGGAGATCCGACCCTGGCGGCAACCAAAAGATTTGGATCAGCACTGCAAATGACGCCAAATGCGAAAGCTCCTCGCACTCGCCCAATGGCTTTCTGCACCGCCTTGACAAGGTCACCCTTGAAATACTCTGCCACTAAATGCCCAACAACTTCCGTATCGGTTTCAGAAACAAATTTAACGCCTTTTTTCTGAAGTTCTTGACGAAGTTCTTGATAATTTTCGATAATACCGTTGTGGACAACGGCGATGGTCTGTTTGACATCACAGTGAGGATGAGAATTTCGATGACTGGGTGCGCCGTGTGTAGCCCAACGTGTGTGAGAAATACCCGTTGTGGCATGTGTGATCGGATGGGATTTAATGAGGTCTTCCAGATGGCGAATCTTGCCTTGCGCTTTACGTACAATAATCTTACCGTCTTTGGCTGAGCAGACACCCACGCCGCTTGAATCATAACCTCGATATTCAAGCTTTTTGAGACCTTCTAATAAAATAGGCGTTGCTTCTTTTGAACCAATATATCCGATAATTCCGCACATAAGTAGAACCCGTGACCGATTTAATACTATTTTGCTAAAGGTTTCACATTTATACAGGTAACAATACGATTATAACGATTTTTCTTTCTTGTAAAATAAACCTCACCATCGCAGGCCGCAGTTAAATGCGCTAATCCAATCACATTTAATCCAGGCTGCCATTTGTGGCCTTGGCGGGTCAATATAGCCCCAGACTTAACCGCCTGTCCTCCACTGACTTTTACTCCACGAGTTTCGCTATAATACTTGCTTGTTAAACCGCCAACACGACCACCCATACAACATCTCCTTCTTAGACAGAAAAGCCTGCTTTTTCTATAGACCCGACCCTAAAACAACAAATTATCGCTGCGTTTCTACTCCCTTTGAAAGCCTAAAATTCGGGTCAAATTTGAAGGCACAATAATACAATAAAAAATTATTAATAGCAATTATTTTTATCTAATGCCCTTCTCGGCTAAAGCCTGCTCAACAGCGGCTTTAATAGCTGCCGGATCTCTGGCCATAGTCTTTTTTCCGCCAATAAAGAACGTGGGCGTTCCTCTGACGTCAAAAGCATCCACCAATTTTAAATCATTGTTAATAATTTCTTCGTAGGCAGCGTCATTATTTTTCAGATCTTTTGAAAACCTATCCACATTTAAGCCGATTCTTTTGGCTAATTCTTTATACCCTTCATCGTTTAGCATCTGTTGCTGGTTTGCCAAAAGAGCGTCAACCATTTCAAAATACTTTCCCTGTTCGCCAGCGGCAAGAGCCGCTTTTGCAGCCGGTCGGGCAAAAGGATGAAATGGTAGCGGATAATTTTTAATCATAAAATTGACTTTGTCCGGGAACTGCTTGAGGACTTCTTGAAACGGGCCATGGAAGCGGGCGCAAAACGGGCACTGGAAATCCGTGAATGCAACAATCGTAACAGGAGCATCCTTTTTACCTTTCACATAGGATTTTCCAGTCTCAATATTGTAGACTTTATCATAATCTTCCGCTGGAGGCATTTGAGGAGCTGCGGGAGCAGGGGTTGGATTGGCCACCATTTTGTCCTCAATAGACTGTAATCTTTTTTCAATCACAGCAAGTCTGTCAAGAACCTGAGCGCTGCCATTGCTTGATACAATATTTTTCTTAATTTCGGAGAGATCCATGCTGATAGACCGCAAATCATTTCCAAGAGGAAGCATGCTTTGATGAACAACATTATTAATGCTTAAAAGGAAACACATTCCGGCGGCAATGCCGACTAGAATGGCTAAAACAATTCCGAACGCGCGATTCATACAATGCTCTCCTTTTTAAAAGGTTGTAAAAATACAAAAGCCATATTACTAAAAAAATTTGGATTATCAAAACATTTTCTAAAGATCTACGCCGCCATACCGCTCGACAATCCGATAGATGTCATCCCATCGTTTCGTACATCCAAAAACAGCCACGATGAGCGATCTATTTCCTTTTGTCACATGACCGACAAAACAAGATCTTGCTGCACGCGTGTACCCTGTCTTGCCGTAGATTGTTCTTTTCCAAGATTTAAACAGCATTTTATTGTGGGATTTGAGATTGAATTTTCTGCCGTCTCTGGAATAAATCGATTTGTATCGCATCGTTATGGCCTGTTTAAAAAAACCGTTTTTCAAGGCCTGACGAAAAATCAAATACATATCGTAGGCAGTGGAATACTGCACAGTTTTCGACGGAAGTCCGCTGGAATTCGCAAACTTTGTATTGCGAGCTCCTAGTTGCCTGGCCCGCTGGTTCATCATCTGGACAAAATCCCATTCGCTGCCGGCCACAGCTTCAGCAAGGACTACGCTGGCGTCATTCGCCGAATTGAGCAAAATTCCATATAAAAGGTCGCGTACTCGATACTGTTCTCCAGCCCTTAAATTTAATTTGGAAGGCTGCATTCCGGTAGCCCGTTCGCTGACTGTCACATAACTGTCTAATGAAAGTTTTTCTAAAACCAACAAGGCAGTCATGACTTTGGTTGTACTGGCCGGCAAAATCCGTTTATGAGCATCCTTTGAATACAGAACCTTACCGTTTGAAGTGTCGACCAAGACCGCACCACGGGCTGTTACAGTTGATCTTGACACTGTTCTTTTGGCTGCATTTGCCGGGGGGATAAGCACTAAGAGAGCCAAGCCGATAAATACGTAGTAGCAAAATTTTTGGGCCAGTTTTATCATAAGAACCAGGGTCTCGCCTCAATCTTTCGTTATTTTTTTACTCTTGCTGGTCATCTGAAAAACATACTCCAAAGCTTTAGCAACCCCAGACGTTGGAATCAAAAGCGTCCCTTCTGCCACCGCCAAACACCAGCCCTTATTCGCAGTCTTAATGATTTTTGTCCACAAATGCTGCTGCAAATAATCTTCCGCTACCAACACGTG
>JAEUSC010000191.1 GCA_016789035.1 Candidatus Omnitrophota bacterium | reverse complement strand
TCCGGCGTGGAATTTTTGCGAACATTGTTTGGTGAGCGTTACATTCAAGCCCTGACCATGTTGGGACCGACAGCTTTCGACAAAGCCAATTGGCCGGTCATTGAACGTGCGGTTGCCCTTGCCGTTCCCATCAAGAATCTTGCGGACATTCTGCATTACACCCACGCAGGGCGATTTTATTTTCGTGATTTTCCATTCGATTTTCAGGACATAGTCTTGTCATCCAACAAAAATGGGTACGGTATCACCCGATTGGAAATTCCGGCCCTATTCTCTTTGATGGTCAGAGTACGCAAACAGCAAGGGAATGATTTTGAGTCTGATGTTCACCAACAGATTTTTGCGGCACTCAGTGACACGTCGTTAGATCAGGCGGCGCAGACGCTGGTCCAAAACAATGACACAGTCTCGAACGAGAAACTGTTGGAAGCAGTCATCACTGACAGAAATAAATCCATGAAATGGAAAGGATTGTATCAAGCCGCCTGGTTGTGGAAGTTTGATAACGAACGGTTCAGGGTTTATGAGGCGGGCGAAGTCATGCCGGGGCTGCAGTTTGTCATTCATCGCGAGCGAAGTAACCGCAAGGAAGTGCTGGGTCTCTGGATTACGGACCGGGCCATCACCAGCAAAATTCAAGGCATCGGGCAATTCATGCGAAACGACGGACTCTTGATAGGGTCTATCGAGGCCGAGGCTTTTTCGGGACAGAAACGAGAGATCCTCAATCTTCAGCGGTACCTGCATCCAAATAAATATCTTCCCGCCGACATGAATACGGGGCTTGCTCAGCTTGAGGCTCTTCTTGAGAAGATGTACCGGCGATTTGCATTCAGTGATGGGGCGAAGGTGATTACCGCAGCTGCAGGCCATGCCTTATTTACAGTTCCTGTTATTGCCATGCATCGCAACACCATTGAGCGCATTAACCAGATCTATTGGATGGCCGGTTATGAGCCGGTGATTACGGAGTCACAAGACGTTCTCTGGCAGATGAATCCGAACGGACGAAATTTCACGGAAAAGGCTTCCTCAAGTGTCATGCGAGCGCTCATCCGAGAGATTAAGAAACTGACCCGTAAGGGTGAGGATGATAGCATCATGCGTCTGGCCGATGTCCTGCGAGAAGTAAGGGATATGAAGGAGATTGACGCTGCCGAAACCCGCAACGCGCTTCATGCGGTTCTCGTCAAATTGTTCACACATAAAAATCATGATGTGCGTTTTGTCACGCTGCAACTTTATATCCGGTTAAGCGATGTTGATATTGTCATCCTCAACCGGCTGCAGCGAAATGATCCGGATTGGGCTGTCCGTCAACTGGCTGCCCAAACGTTAACCGGTTGGGAAGATTTAAACCTTTCCTCCTCATTCGATCAGCCCTCCGGCAGTTCTCCGGTTAAATCAAATAAAGAACCCAATCTTATGATTGTTCGCAAGAAGCTGATTATGAATGTTGGGAACCGGGTGGTTTTCCCGGTCCTTTCAAACAATACGGTTGATTTGATTAGCGGTCCGGAACATATCATTGTCCGTATCATCGATGGGAATTTTGTGTTTGAGTCGGCCCTGAGGTCCTTGTGGAAATGGAGTGGGGCCCAGCCTGAGCTTTTTGATTTCGAAGTCGCTATTCGCCTGCATTTGAATGACAGGGGAACGCCCTTGATGACGGTTGACAAGTTGTCAGGTGAAGAAGAATTGATGGTTAAATTTAGCGCAGCGATCAACAGGCCGGTTGAGCGTCATAAGCCGGATCTCCAGTGGCTGAGCGCCTTCCATGATTACCGTTTGGAGTATTTGTCTGATGAAGAAATGCATTCGTTGATCACGCACTCCATCCATCAATATCGCCATGTGCGGGTGCAATTGGCTTTGGTGATAGGCAATCAGGCCAGAACTCTTGCGCAAGCCATGACGGCCGGCGAAATCCTGGGTCTGATCGGGCTTAATCAAGTGGTGGGTCTCAAGGTGCATCAACAGGAAGAGGCTTATTCACAATTTGTTTGGACGCAAGCGCTGGAGCCGGATATGTCCAGCTCTCCGATCAATGAACGCTATAAGGTTCGCAGCCCATCAAAAACAAATGGCTCCTCACCGATCGATGAAGTGTCAGAAATTGCCTACTGGAACAGTCTCAAAGGTAAAGTCTTGGTAAGAATTCAGAGAGATTTAGTCGGTACGGTAACGGGGGTTGTCACGATCCGCCGCACGTTGGAACAAAATTACAAGCAAAGACTGCAAGGCAAGGCGCAGGAAGTTAAGGTTGTGAGGGTTGTGATTGCTCATTCTTCGGGATGGGAACCGGATGTCCGCTACATCGATCTGCAACATGCCAGGGACCTCATTACCGTCATCCCTTCTCCGATGCCCAGTTCGTCTCCTGTTACTAAGCGCATTGAAAAACTGCGGATGCTTTTCAAACGTTTAAACAAATCTGGGTTTTCTGCCGAACAGTTATCACGCCTTTCCGGAAAAATGACCCACAGCGGTCATGATGTTGTCTATCTCGATCGAAGTTACATCCTGCGGATTATATCCGATTCCCGTCTAGGAATGCGTGCCGGCCATGAAAAA
>JAEUSC010000129.1 GCA_016789035.1 Candidatus Omnitrophota bacterium | reverse complement strand
AAAAGTGTATCAATTGATGACTTGCTTAACGGCATCGACGACGATTCATATTGTGAACAGTTAGCCATTGATGACGAGAGTTTCGAATCAATACATAAGTCCGACATTAATCTTATTTTATTGAATGCTTTGGAAAAACTTTCCGGAAGGCAACAGGAACTTTGCCGGTTGATCAGAGAAGAGGGGTTAAACCTCAATCAGGTCAGTAAGAAATTGAACATCCCCCGGGCGACGTTGTACGACGAGGTTTTGCGTATTCGTGAGGTTTTCCGGAAAGAAGGGCTTAAAGATTATTTATAAAGTGAGGGAAACATGAAACAGGTTTGTAGATTTCTATTTGATGATGATATCGAAAGCAATTTGATCGAAGCCGAGATCACGCAGGCAATACTCACGGCAGAAGATGTTTTCGGCCAGCCTAAAGTCCGGTTGAGCGCGTCTTACTTGGTTTCGAAGAATAAAGCGGTGATCGATGTTACCGACGAAGTCGGTGAACACATCGCGCGGGTTTTTACCGGACGCATGAGCCGCAAAGTGGGACAAGAGCGATTTACTGTTGACCGTATCAATTCCAAAGATTGAAAGGAGCCGTATGAGCGAGAAAAAGAAACCCAACGAAAAAAGATATTTCATCCGGTGTTTGCGATGTAACCGGAAATCACAGGTCGGAGGGGTAGCTAAATGCAAATATTGCGGATCATTTGCCGTCAAACTTCTGACGAAAGTAAGTAAATGAACCGATATGCTCAAGAAGCCATTAATTTGGCTGAGTTAATCACTAAAAAACAGATTGCTTATGGTGATTCGTTTGGGCAATCCAAACGGATCATAGAGGTTTTGTATCCTAGAGGAATTGCTCCGGAGCAATATCAGGATGCATTAGCCATCATCAGAATCATCGATAAGTTATTTCGGATTGCTAACAAGAAATTTGCATTCGAGGAAGATCCATGGCAGGACATTGCCGGTTATGCCCTGCTTAGTTTTGTACAACAAATGGATAATTAGGAAATGAAACAGTGGCAGAAGATCGTGTCGATATCAGAGACTTACGAGATGGCGGCTTTTTATGGCTGGACAAATCAGCTTTAGAATTTATCAGTAGAAAAATTGGTAACACAGCAGTTGTTGTTTATTCATGGCTTTGTTATTACGCCAATTCCAAAGCACAAAATTGTTTTCCTTCCATTACGACCCTTGCCAATCATTGTCAGATCAGCCGTCGCACAGTCATGCGCATCATCATCCAGCTTGAGCGGATTAAGGTTGTCACGATTGATCGTCAACACGGCAAGCCCAACGTTTACAAACTTTTGGATGTTAAGAGAACAACAGCAAAAACTGGTGACATGGATGTCACTAGTGACACGGGAGACACTGGGGTAGGTGCTGTGGTGTCACCAGTGGTGGTGACACCGGGGACACTCGAACAAGAATTAAATAAACAAGAATTAATTAACAAGTCAGCAAGCTGTCTTTTTGATTTTTGGAAAGATGTAAAACTTCCATATGCCATGCCGACAGCAGAGGTCATAGGTGAGTTGGATACGTTATGCCAGCAGTTGATTGAAGAGGTTAATCTTTACCGTTTTATTTTAGATTTCAGGACTGAACAGGGATATCCACCTCCACCGGATGCATTGATCAATGCTTGCCGTAAATACGAACGGTATAAAGATCGTATTGAGAACCCATGGGGATGGTTTCGCAGGATGATTGATGTTAAGAGCGGAGAGTATTTTGCAAATGAAGAGGTTAAACAACACGAGAAGCTTAAAAAAGAACCGCCGACCGTGGGTAAGATCCTTGCCCAGATGGCGAAGGATGCTTAGAAGATTTTGGTTCCCCCCATGGCGGGTGCGGGTCGCGGGTCGGGCGAGGCGCAGGCGGTCAGTGACACAAGTCAAAAAAATTGATGTCAATGTCAATGATTTTGGGGTTTTACGGTGATATTGGCATTCGGGTATTTATAACTTAAACAATTAATACCATTATGGTTACGTCAAGGAGGCAAGTGTGGCAAAAATCAATTTAAAGCCCGAAATCTGTGACATCAACATG
>JAEUSC010000106.1 GCA_016789035.1 Candidatus Omnitrophota bacterium | reverse complement strand
GCCCGCCGCATTTTGAAAAACCTCGACTTCCGGCGTTTCCTGATCCAAATTTTCCGTCTCTTTTTCCGATTGAGCAAATGAAAACGGGCTTAACACAACCAAAAACATTCCACACAAAAACATGACCACAGATACCAACCGCACAGCAACCATCACATGCAAACGTTGAGACTTCATCCAGCTCTCCTTATCACAATTTATTTGACTTTAACAATTCAAAGACCCAAGCATCCCACTGAATCCAAATGTAAACAACTGGAAGCAGAAGCGATCCCTGCAAAAACACATTTTCGTTTGATCTAAGCTATAAAGAATTAAATTATGGCGATGAAACAAGCAGAATGGTAGCACATCATGCATTAAATTGCTATTAATTGTTATTTTCAGCAACTCGCACACAACCGGGAGAACTTGAGAGGATACAGCCCGTCTTTTAGCGATCACCCCTTCCCCATATAGCCTTAAAAAATTGATCGCGGCCAGACGCTTGGTGATATTGCTCATAATGCCGCGCACTTTTCTTGTAATATTTTTGATGATACTCTTCCGCCGGATAAAAAACTGATGCCGGCTGGATTTCGACCACAATGGGCTTTTTAAATTTTCCTGATCCCGACAGTTTTTGCTTAGAATCCTCGGCAATCGTCTTTTGCTCGTCATCATGATAAAAGATAACCGTGCGATATTGAGTGCCGTGATCATAAAACTGTTGGTCCTTGGCTGTGGGGTCAATGTTACGCCAATAAATTTCCAGCAGCCGCTCGTAGCTCACCAGCTGGGGATCATATGTGATTTGAATAGCTTCGGCATGCCCGGTTTTCCCTGATGAGACCTGCTCATAGGTGGGATTCGGCGTTGTTCCTCCGGTGTAGCCCACAAGCGTTTGTGAAACCCCTTTCTGACGGTCAAAGAAGGGCTGCATACACCAGAAGCAGCCGCCGGCAAAAGTTGCCTGCTTTAATTCGGCTGATGAAGATTCCCGGGCGAATATTGCAGCACTTCCCACAATCCCTAAGATGATCAATACACCAACGATTATGATTCGCATATACTCTCCTATTCCTTCTCGGGAACAAATTTTAACGCGACGGAGTTGATGCAATAACGCTTGCCCGTGGGCGGAGGGCCGTCATCGAACACATGCCCCAAGTGCGATTCACACCGCGCACAATGCACTTCGATACGTTGCATTCCGTAACTGTTATCCTGCGTATATCGAACGTTTGCCGGATCTATCGGTTCAAAAAAGCTCGGCCATCCGGTACCGGATTCAAATTTCTTTTTGACCTGAAACAAATCCGTACCGCAGGCCACACATTTATAAACACCTTTTTTGTGGTCCTTGGTCGGCAGGCCGCAAAAAGCCCGCTCGGTTCCGTGTCCGCGGGTCACCTTGAATTGCTCGGGCGTTAAAACTTTTTTCCATTCCTCATCTGACTTTACAACTTTGTCCACTTCAACATATCCGTTCGATGCAGCATCGAAAACCTTAATTTTCTGATTGGTATTATTCATAGGATCCGCCTTTGCGTTTGCAAACAAACCCAATAATAAAAACACTAAAAGAAAACGAACGAAGACTTTCATA
>JAEUSC010000324.1 GCA_016789035.1 Candidatus Omnitrophota bacterium | reverse complement strand
GGTAGAAGACAAAGACATTATTATAGTCATAAAAAAACAAATCAAACAGCGTCAAGATTCGATCGAGCAATTTCGTCAAGGTGGCCGTCAGGATTTGGTCGGCAAGGAGGAGGCGGAACTTAATATCCTAAAATCTTATCTTCCTGCCGAAATGTCTCAAGAGGATGTGCGCAAGATTGTTAAAGAAACAATTGCCTCTTTAGGAGCGTCATCCATTAAAGATATGGGAAAAGTTATGAAAGAAGCATCATTGAAATTGGCAGGCCGGGCCGACAATAAGTTAGTCAGTGAATTGGTCAAAGCTGAATTGTCGTAATTTTACTTTAACGGTTGAAAAAAGAAATATGAAAATATTAAAAAGGTCGGTCTTTTATTTCTTGGTTGCTCTGTTTATCTGGACAATTTTTATTTTTTATGTCCGTGATAAATACACTGTTCCGATCTTAATGTATCATCAGGTACAACAGAAAAGGATGAAGGGAGATTTAAACACTGTTTCCCAGAAGTCATTTGATTGGCAAATGAAGTTTCTGAGAAAACATGGCTATCAGGTGATCAGTGTGGAAGATTTAGTTCAAGGCATTGCTCGTGGCGTTCAGTTTGCTCGTAATACCGTAGTCATTACGTTTGACGATGGGTATGCTGACAATTATTTCATTGCGTTTCCTGCATTAAAAAAATACGGGTTTCCGGCCACCCTTTTTATGGTTTCTTCTTTTGTCGGTCGGCCTGGATATCTGACATGGTCCCAGTTGATGGAGATGCACAATAGCCGTATTACCGTTGCGAGTCATACGCGCACTCACCAGTATCTTCCTAATTTAAACAAAGAGCAGTTGTTTGACGAGATTGTTAATAGCAAGAAAGAGTTGGAAGCGGGCTTGAAAGTTCCCGTCAAATTCTTTTCTTATCCAAGCGGGGGGTATTCTGAAGAGATCAAGGAGATGGTTATCCAGGCCAATTATGAGGGAGCGTGTGCCACCAATCGCGGTTATGATCGCTTTCAAACATCAACTTTTGAACTTAAGCGCATTCGTGTAAATGATGAAGATAATACGGTGGTTCTATGGGCTAAACTTTCAGGCTATTATAATTTATTCCGGGAATTTAAAAGTACGCATTGATTATAAATTACAAAGGAAAGAAAACTACAATGAAGAAAATGGAAAATAAACGGCGTTATCATTTGAACTTGGATGGCTCTTTTGTCATTGAAGACTACAATCAATCCAAAGCGTTTTCTAACTTTTTTCCAGGGGTTGCGGGAGTATGGGGAGTTCCCATGTGGGTTTTCTATGTCAACCGCGGACAAGGGATTTCCAGCTTTGGCATTGAGTCAAAGGATCGAGCGATTTTAGAATTTTTGCCTGCCAATAAAGCTTATCGGGCCACGAGCACACAAGGTTTTCGGACTTTCCTTAAAATCAAACAGGGCGGAAAGGAAAAATTTTACGAGCCCTTTACAACCCAAAATTTGAACGGCTCTAAAGTTTCCCGTCGGATGATTATCACGTCTTATGATTTGACGATTGAGGAAATTAATACAACATTGGGAATAAAAACGAGGGTCAATTATTTTACGATGCCCAATGAACCTTTTGCTGCCCTCGTCCGCCGTTTGACCGTCGAAAATATTTCTTCGAAGGCTCTAGACATGCAAATTATTGATGGTCTTCCGATAGTCCTTCCTTACGGCATGAAAGACTGGCTTTCGAAGAATATGTGCCGGACCGTGGAGGCCTGGGTCAATGTGAAAAACTTAAACAAAAAAG
>JAEUSC010000009.1 GCA_016789035.1 Candidatus Omnitrophota bacterium | reverse complement strand
CGATTGGGTAATGATAAAGCCCCGCATTAATTTCACTGGCCCCGCCTACACAACACGCTTCAATGTACGGAACTTTGATTTTGCCAAGAGCCGGCGTCAATCCGACATTGCGGTATTTGTATTGCTGTTCCTCTAAAGAGTAACTTTGCGGCTGATCCCTCGGCCACAGTCGTCCTTCTTCCAGCATAAGGACATCGCGTCCGGCGCGCGTCAATTCCAGAGCGCTGGTTACTCCTCCGGGTCCAGAACCCACAATGAGGACATCACATGAGTTCTCATTGTACTTTTTGTTCATTTGACCGCCCCCGCTTGTTCCGCAAACGAGAAATAAATAAATATGCCCATCTTCTGATAGAACATAATTAAATCGCGGCAAGGCCCGATTGAACTTTTCTGCCAAACCAGAAACTGCTGCCTCTGCTTTTCATAAGACAAATACCGAAACATTTTTCCCCCAAACAAAAGACCGCAGACATCAAAGGCCATTGTGAGAATAATCATTGGCAGACGCAGGAATGCCGGCATCCCCAGCATTTTGAGAATCGTATAACGCGCGGTCATACGGAAGGATTCCTGGTTCAGAGGGTAGTCCTCGCCCATCGTAGATAAAAGAACCGCGCGCACGAGCCCCACGGAAACTGGCCGAAGAAAACCTTCGGTACAGCTCTGGGGCAACTCGTCGATACTACGGGGCTGCTGTCTTAATAAGTCCTCGAGAGACATATTCGTTAAACTTCACTTTGTATTTCTGATTGTAATTGAATTCCGCCAGCTGAAGGACTCGCACCACCTTTTGGGCTGCGGCTGTATAATCCTGATGTTGATCATCGATCATGGCCAGCTGGTAAAGCGAGTCCGGATTATCCATCGATCCGAGATAGGCAATGACGCGCGCCTGCTCATTAAACGCTATCACCTGACTTTCGAAATTATTGATCATGGCGGTCATACGTTTGTAGTCCGACATAAAACATGCCGAAACAACCAGATAAGAAGTAAATCCGACGATAAAGACCCTCACGGCAAAATCCAACCATCCTGCAAAATATTTATTCATACCATCCTTCCCGATTCACTCCTAAACAGCGCAGACGCGCTTCACAGTTAAATTTTTATACCAGATTTGCAATGCGATCAAGGCCCAAAGCACACGGCTATGGTCTCTCACTCTTTGCTGATGCTCCCTTAATAACATTTGTATTTCATTCGCGTTAAAAAGATCATCCATCAATCCGCCTCGCAGCGTGTCAGCCGCAAAATCTCTCAATTCATTGGCTAGCCAGCCTGCAATCGGTGAGGTCAACCCTTTCTTTTTACCTTGAATGATGTCCGGCGTTAAATAACGTTTGGCCACCTGTTTTAAAATCACTTTGGTTTTTGAAAACTTAACCTTGTAATCTGCCGGAAGCCCGATGGCAAAATTGATGATGCGGTAATCTAAAAAAGGCAGCCTGGCCTCCAGCGAATGACTCATGGTCATACGATCTACTTTGCGCAGATGGTCGTTGAGTAGAAATGTATTCACGTCAGCAAACATCAACTGATTGCGGACGCTCAAGCCTGACGCCTGAGAGAAATAACGGTCCAACACGCAAAAAGGATCGTAGCCTTCCATTTGCTGAAGGACATCGTTTTTTAACAACCGCTTTTGCATTTCAATGGAGGCAATTTGACGCCAGGAAAAATGTGCGCGCGGATATTCTAATGAGGCGCCGCGCATAAATTGCTTGAGACGAAAATCCAAACTGATACGGTTATGCGAAACCGGAATGCGTTCGATCATTTGCTGTGCGCCACGCGTCATCCACGACGGAACGGCCCGGTAAATAGCCTGATAATATGGCGCCTGATACGTCGGATATCCGCCAAAAAGCTCATCCCCGCCGTCTCCCGTCAGAACAACTTTGACCTTGCGGGCGGCATGTTGCGCCAGCACATACGTTGGAACATAGCTGGCGTTTCCCAGTGGTTCATCAAACGCGCAGGTGATCTTTGTGATCAACTCCGCGGTGACTTCCGGCATATTGGTCACGTCGAGATTTGCGTTATTGCGCTGCGCCGTCCGCATGGCCTGCGGCACTTCCGAATAACTCGCCTCTTTAAATCCGATGGAAAAGGCCTCAAGACGTTTACCCACATGTCGTGCAGATAACGCGGTAATGACTCCGGAATCGATGCCTCCGCTTAAGAATGTTCCAAAAGGAACCTCATCAGGAATACGGATCTTCACGGCATCATCCAATAGATCATGCAAATGCTCAGCCGCTTGCGAAAAGGAGAAATTTGATGATTCCACATGTGGCAAACGCCAGTACGCGGTTTGCTGCAATGTCCGGTTCTTGATGACACCGTAATGCCCCGGCGCTAACTGAGAGACCCCTTGAAAAATTGTGCGAGGCTCACAGACATACCAATAGGCCAAATAATCCGCCACGGCCCGTGGATCGATTTTCAAATCAAACAACTCTGACTGAATGATAGGCGATAACTCCGAGGAGAAAAGCACACACTTGCGGTCAACGGCAAAATATAAAGGCTTGATGCCCACCCGGTCGCGGGCCACAAAGAGCTCCTGCTTTTGATTGTCCCAAATCGCAAAAGCAAACATCCCGTTAAAGGAATTGAGACATTCCGGACCACGGTCGATAAAGGCAGCCAAAACAGTCTCGGTATCGCCATGACTTTTAAAACGATAATTTCTTTTTTCTAGTTCTTGCCGGATGTTCCGGTGATTATAAATTTCCCCGTTAAAGACAATGGCATAACGTCCGTCACAGGAAACAACAGGCTGATGCCCACCCTTAACATCCACAATGGAAAGCCGTCGACAGGCCAATGTCGCCGGAAAATTTACATAAACCCCTCCGTCATCAGGCCCGCGGTGATGATGCAGCTGGTTTAACCGGTGGATCGCTTCTTCAGAAATCCGCTGACTGTCATCGAACGCCACATGAGCAATAATTCCACACATAATAATCTAGAATGTCCAAAAACCTGTTCAACCGCGTAGGTTGAACAGGATCATTCACCCCCCGCGGGTGAATGGGTTCTTATTCTCCTTGGGGATGGCCGGCCCGTCCGGCAAGACCGCCAAAATAGTGCCGAAAATCAAATTCCTTTTCCTGTTTGCCAATAAGCTTTTGGGCCATTTCGATGGCGAAACGGATCGAATGATCGCTATTGTTGTACCAAAACGCCCCGCTACGACCCAACAAATGGATCCGCGGCGAGAACTTCTTAACCGCCGCCAGCGCCAAGGAAAAATCACTGATATAACGCCGGTGATAAATGGGATAAGTGTCCACTACCGGATTAAGATGCACACCCTCGACACAGTTTTTATTTCTTAAGAATTTCATTTCGATAAGCTCGTTAAGAATTTCACCGGTATACTTGGACGCATTTTTAAAATAGATAGGTTTGGTCTGCGAATCCGTTAACTCGCACATCACGTTGTAATATCCATCGGGACAGGTATAGCCCGCAAATTCGCCCATACATGTAATGCGGCTGATAAGACTGTCTCCGCGACTGACGTAAATCCATTGGGCTTTCTTGGTCCCTATCCCCTCTTTGCGGCAAACGATGTTATAAAAAATCGTGTTTAAATAATGCATCGTCCGATCGGATTGGATGAGGAGAGAAAGATCATTGAGATTTCCTGTCCAAATCAGATCATTGAACTCCACAGACTTGATTGTTTTGGTAATCGCGCTGAATCCTCGGTCTTTTTTTTCCAATCCGGCAATCGAGTCACCCAGCATCAAACGGAATTGCCCGAAGGAAAGGCATTTCTCCAGTAAGCGCTCATAAAACCCGCCAAAGCCTCCCTGATTAGGATATAAAAATTCTGTGTGAATTTTCTGCGGCAAGAGTAGACCTTTAAGCAGGTCAAATAACGTGTTCGATTTGATGCGGTCATCAATCACCGTACGGTTGATTCCCGTCGTGGCCCAATCGGAATGGATATCTTCAACATCCCATCTAAGAAATTTGTGTGTGTATGGCCTAAAAAAGGCCGCATAAAGAGTTTCACCATAACGAGAATTGATATATTGATGAAAGGAGACTGCATCAGTGATTTTACGGTCTTTGATCAAATCCATCAGGCACCGCAGCGCAATTCCGACGGGCATAGTCAGAAGGTCCTGAGACTGCAACGGCCATTCAAAATACTTCCCCAAAAAATAAACCTTCGTGGAGCGTCCTATTTTGGCAATATCACCCTGGGTGATTTCCTGGATAAAATCCAGAACCACAGGATCATCGGTGTGAAACCGCTTGGGCCCGGTATCAAAAACATGTCCGTCGTAATTATAGCTTTTAGCGAGCCCCCCGATGCGGTCATCCCGCTCGATGAGAAGAACCGAATATCCGGCCTTCAAAAGCTGATAAGAAACAGTCAGCCCGCTTGGGCCTGCACCTACCACGCAAAAATCATAAATCGGACCGCTCATGATTAAACCTTTGAAATTCTCTTGATTATTTGCCCGTCGTCACGAAAACTCAGAAAAAGAACGGTTCCCAAAGCCGCAAAAACCAGGATCGTTGAAAAGACGATCAGTCCACGCACCGGCGTATCCGGCCAATATTCTAATGAAATCTTATGCTTTCCTTCGGCAAGCCGAACGCCCATAAAATAACCGTTTACTTTAGAAAACTGCACGCGTGCGCCATCGACGGTTAACCGCCATTTTGGATCATAAGGATAATGCAACACCAGCCATCCGTCCTGCGGGGCCTGATAATCAAAACCAAGATGATCGTATTGATTCTTCCAGATATCCAACAAAAGACTGTTGGATTGTATCTCGAGTGTGGCCTTACGGTCTAGTAAAGAATAATCTTTAGGTAGCAAAATACGAAGCTCGTCAGAATGGATATTGCGTACATCAAATGTGAATGGCTCAACCAAGCTTCCCTGCACGGGCGAAAGATTTTGCCCGGCAATTGTTATGGCCCACAATTTCCAGTCATTCGTAAAGACATCAGTCGCGAAATGCTCTGGAAAATTCTTGGGAAGTTTAAAAATGAGTTCGATGGTTTGAGAATGGACTTTTTTCTTTGCCCGCCTCAGATCAAATTCCCACCGGGAAACGCGGCTTGGTATTTCTTTGGCTGTCTTTTTGAGCTCATCTTTGGTAGGCAATTGGCTTAAAAGATCTTTGTCCTCACCATTTTGGGAATCAACAGCGACAACACGACTTTCCAATCCGGCCGCTAAAATATTGCCCAGCGTGACTCGCTTGGCA
>JAEUSC010000511.1 GCA_016789035.1 Candidatus Omnitrophota bacterium | reverse complement strand
TCCATCATAGCGCTCGGTTTAAAATTTCTTACTAAGAACTGTGATTCTCTCACTCGGGGCGTGAAGGTCAAATGACGAGTGGTCTTCCACGCGCGACCGAGGGCTCCTGTCACCCAAATCCAATCTTGAAATTTGGCACCGCTTCTTAAAGTCAGAAACTTCCTTGGCACTTGACCCATCAAGGCAATATTGATCAGAAACTTGCCGGACGCCACCGTGTCGCCTCCGACAATGCTGATATCAAACTCCCGGGCCAACTGACCGATGCCATAATATACATTCTCAACAAAATCTGTCGAGCACGATTTCGGCACAGCGATGGATACCACCGCATGCGTGGGCACACCTCCCATGGCCGCAATGTCACTGACATTGCAGGCCAGCGCCTTTCGGCCAATCAACCGGGGATCTGTTCCCTTTCTAAAATGAACACCTTCAACCAGCATGTCTGTTGTCAAAAGCTCATAACCATTGCCCCGCAAAGACAAAACCGCGGCATCATCACCTATGCCTTTGATCACTTTGGGCGACGAAGGAACGATCCTGGCAAGCTGATCGATTAACGCAAACTCACCTAACTTCCCCTTACGAAAGACCACTGTCTCTAACCCCTATCTTTGGGCCCGCCGTTGAAGCAAAACGATCGGTCCCTGCTTTTCAATGACATTCCAATCCTGCATAAATTCATTAAACTTTTGATTCGTCAACTCCGGACGCTGTTTCTGTGCCCGTTTAAAAAAGAAATCGTTTAGGTCGATCAATGCGTAACGCGCATCCTCAGGCAGTTTAAAAATACTTCCCTCGTAAAGTTCCGCCCTGTTAATCTTTGCTGGGTCCTGATAAAACTCGTCATAAATTTTATGAAACGAATACAAATTTTGTCGTGTCGCCAGCGGTGCTAAGAAACAAAAGCTGGCAACAACGCCGGCATCCGCCGGGATCTTTTTAATCATGGCCCACCGAAGCGCATCCTGATTGTCTTCATAGACCGTCAATCTCGCTTTCATGGATGGGATGAACCGCACGACATGAAAGGCGGAAAATCCCAAAAGACAAACCAAGAAGATGACAAAGACCTTGAGATTGAACTTTTGTCTGAGTTTGACAATTCCTGCGCTCGCTGCCAAAAAAATAAACGGTGTCATCGTCGGTCCATAATGATAGTAAATGGTATGTTCCGCAAATTCATTGGACATCAAGTGCTGTCCCAAAATGGGAACAGCGAACAGCAGCGCGCCCGGGTCAAAGACTGCAGGAACAAGAAGAGGACCAAACAAATCGCTGATGTATTGCACATTGCCGAAAATCAACTTGGAAAGAAAACCAACCGGATGATCCAGAATATGCACGTACCGGACCCAAAAGGCATGCTGATGCAAATGCCTGTGCATCGGAATCAGCCAAAAAACCAGCCCGAGAAACGCAACCCCGCTCACCGCCAGAGGAAGCACGCCCCACTTCCATCGATCTTTTCTCACAAAAAGCCCGCACAATCCAAACACAAAGACCACCAATAACATATTCTCTTTGATTAACCCCAGCAAAAGACACGCGACAATAAACTTCTCATACTTTTGACGATGAAAATAATCAAATACAAGCAGCAAAAAGACCGGCGCAAAGGCCTCGATATTAAATTCATAAATTATGGCAAAAACATTGGCCGGAAACACCAGATACAAACCCATGAACGAAAGGGCAAGCCATTGCGGCTGCTGCCGGCGGACTATCCGGTACAGAAAATAAGCACTTCCTATGAATGCCGCAATCTTCAGAAAAACCAATGTTAGCGGGTGCGGAAAGATGGCAAACAAAGGCAGAAGCAAAAAAGTAAAGTAATAGGAATGGTCCCCAAAATAATTGATGCCGACCAGTGATGTATACTGCGATCCATGGCATAAATTCCACATAGCCTGAGTAAAGAATGCCAAGTCCCAATCGTAGTAAGACAAATGGAAATATTTAAAAGAGATGAGCGATGCAAACAATGCAAAGGCAAGAAAGCAAATTACTGAAGGTATCATCTGTGTTGAAAATTTAGGCATACCCTCTGCCTCAATTATTAGCTCTTATACCGCTGAGATCCAAAGGCGATGGGAATGTTTTTCTCGTAGGATGGCGAAATGATCCCATACTCCGTCACAACACCGGTAATCAAAGATGCGTCTGTTACATCAAACGCCGGATTAT
>JAEUSC010000501.1 GCA_016789035.1 Candidatus Omnitrophota bacterium | reverse complement strand
CGTCTTGACCCAATCCGCACCTTCCATAGAAGGGGTCGCGTCTAATTTTGCTTTCAAACTTTTAGGGTCAAAATCTTCGGTTGAAATGATGGCCTTCATGGCGCCGGCCAGCCGCAAATGACGGGTTAAAGCGCGAGTGTCGACGCCTTCAATCGCGATGATTTTATGCTCATTTAAGTAATCGCAAAGACTCTTTTTGGCCCGATAATTGGAATAGCGTCGCGCAAATTCCTTGACGACAAATCCTTTAACATGAACGCCGTTGGATTCTACGTCTTCATCATTAACGCCGTAATTTCCGATCAAGGGGTAGGTCATGATGACGATTTGACCGGCATACGAAGGGTCGGTGAGAATTTCCTGGTAACCCGTCATGGACGTGTTAAAGACGGCTTCGCCGGTGGTTTCTCCGGTCGTACTTAGAGATCGACCGTAAAACGATGTTCCGTCTTCCAGGTATAGAATCGCGTCTTTCATCTACTTCTTTTTAAATTTTTCAGGGAAAAAATGTGGCGGGATTAGGTTTTTTCTCCTAAAGCCTGGATCAATATAGTGGATGAGAATATCATTGTCAAGGAGATTTCCGTCTTTAAAGTCAGTAAAAATCACATTTTTCTGTCGGGACCGCCTGCTAAAAATGCCGGCCAAATTATCGCCCAAAAATTGTCAAACATGAACATTATTTCACACTGTTAGACATTAACGGACACAATGTATCACCCGATCACGAGTTATCTGCCCATTGAATAGGCAAACCGTGTCGACGACATTGATCTAATTACGATCTTGAGAACGTTTTAATGATAAAAAGGATTTGCGCAACTAATGTCTCGGAAGGAATAGATTTGTGAAGATAGTCCACGGCGCCATAACCGGCATAATCAATCAAATTCTTCGGGGTTTCCATAGAGGTAAAAAAGATAACGGGAACCTGAGTGAGTTTAGGCAGCGCCTTGAGCCGCTTACAGACTTCAATACCGCTGACTTTTGGAAGAAGAATATCAAGAAGAATCAAATCCGGGACCGCTTGCTCAACGACTTTCAAGGCCTCATCGCCGCTTTCAGCCAACAGAACCTGAAAATTGTGCTTTTTGAGCACCCCTTCAATATAGGCGCGGTCAACGGGGTTGTCGTCAACAAATAAAACAATATACTTGCGGTGCGAATCCATATAAATCCGAATTCTCCAATTTTAACGAGTAATCAAATATATCCTACGATTTGCAGAACATCAAGGGCTCGCGGAATTTCGGCGGATTGATCTTGATCCGGCATACCAAGCCGTTTTCAGAAGAACACATCGCCAACATTAGCTATATGCGACGGCTTCAATTTCAATGAGAACATCTTTGGGGAGCCGCGCCACCTCAACCGTGGTCCTGGCCGGTGCCGAGGAGGAAAAATATTGCGCATAAATTTCATTCATAGCCGCAAAATCGCCCATGTTTTTAAGAAACACCGTTGTCTTGACAACCTTATCTAATGAACTTTCTGCGCCTTCTAAGACCGCTTTTAAATTTTCCAATACACATTTGGCCTGCTCTTTGATCCCGCCTTCAACAACCGCATTGGAAAGGTTCAACGGAATCTGCCCTGATGTATAGATTAAATTTCCTATCGCGACCGCCTGATTATAGGGACCAATTGGCAGCGGGGCCTTTTCGGTTTTGACAATCTTTTTTGACATGGGAATCCTTTCCTTTTCCTATCCTTGAAAACATTTCCTTATATATTCTTTGCACTTCCCCGAAGAACAGGGGATGTATACTAGCCCAAGCCGGCGGTTAATGATGTCATCCGGGTTCTGAGCCATCTCAACATCTATTGAATATTTCACCTGAGCCTTAATAGCCGGCGAACATTCGCAAATCTCATTCTTCAACGAGACATCTTCTCTGGTCATTTCAAGTACATCTAAATATCTGGCCCCATATTTGCCCCATAAGTAATGGACCTTCTCCTCAGAAATTCCAAATTTTACGACAGCTTCAGAGAAAGATTGCGACGGCGTTCCGCTTCCGTAAAGAGGATATTCTAAGGGAAGCCGCGCTTTTAAATAAAAGAATTTTTTCAGACTATCTTCCGCGATCTTTCGATACGTCGTATATTTCCCGCCCATTACATAAATGACACCGGAAGCAACTGTCTCGATTTCATGCTTACGAGAAACCTTGGATGGATGACCTTCCGCATGAACCAACGGCCTTAATCCTGCAAACGTTGTAATAACATTCTTTTGTTCAATATGAGAATTAGGGAAGATTCTTTTGGTTTCGTTGAGTAAATACTGCAGATCATCAGCCTCACAAACGACGCGGTCCAGACTTCCCTGATAATCCGTGTCGGTAGTGCCAATTAACGTATGCCCCATCCAGGGAATGACAAAAAATATTCGGCGGTCGCTCTTGGTTTGAATAACGATGGCGTTCTTGGATAGCGAGTCCTTATAAACCAAATGAACACCCTTGGTCATGCGTACATGCTGTTTAGAATATTTACGGTCCTCTTTAAATAGCTTCTCTGTCCACGGCCCCAAAGCGCAAATGACTCGCTTCGCTCGAATTTCAAAAATTTGTCCCGTCAAAAGATCCTTAGCGACAACTCCGGCGGTTTTCTTATTTTCTTTGACGAGAGATAAAGCCTCAACGTAATTTGCCACCTTTGCACTTCTAAGATCGGCCATCAAAATATTTTCCAAACACAGTCGGGCATCATCCATCTGGGCATCATAGTAAAGAACCCCGCCTTTAAGGCCTTCAGGATTTAAGCCTGGCTCTTTCTGAAGAAGCTCTTGTGCAGAAAATTTCTGACGTTCACCCAACTTTTTACTTCCCGAGAGAAATTCATAAATTGAAACACCCGCATTAACCATCCACGCGCTGCGGGGATCTCCCGTATAAATGGGAATAATAAACGGCATAGGTTGAATCAAATGCGGCGCGTTTTTGTATTGGATGTATCGCTCTTTCAGCGATTCGGCAACTAAACCAAACTCTAGATTTTCTAAATACCGGATTCCGCCGTGCAGCAATTTTGATGATTTGCTTGACGTGCCGCTGGCAAAATCACCCTTATCGATCAGAGCGACACTGAGGCCATTTTCAGCGCCTAAATAGGCGATAGCTGCTCCGTTGATTCCCCCTCCAACGACGAGAATATCAAATTTGTGTCTGCTGATATGTGAAATGTCTCGGATCATGGATGATTTTTTAAATTTTCTCCGAAAAAACCAATTTTAATTAAATCTTTCAAAACGCATTCTGATTTTTTGAAAAAAACGGCTCGCTCCTTAATAGCAGGACCGAATTTTACACACAACTCCACAGTTATTTAAATCGCGCTCGGTTTACAGCTTGACGCCACCCCTCATATTTTGAGGACACTTCTGAAACAGGCATCTTTGGCGAGAATACTGCATCCTTCTTAAGAAATTGACTGAGCTTACGGGGTTCATACAATTGCGCGGAAACACCGGCCAAATAAGCGGCCCCCAACACGGTTGAATCCACATTCTGCGGACGGTGAATTTTCACCCCAAGAACATCGGATTGAAATTGCATTAAGAAATCATTCTGGCATGCGCCGCCGTCCACGCTTATCGCCTTAATTTTTAAACCGCATTCTTTTATCATAATTTCAAAAACATCTTTGGTTTGATAGGCAATGGATTCCAAAGCGGCCCGAATGATGTGCCGAACGTTTGCTCCGCGGGTCAGACCGCAAATGATTCCGCGGGCTTGATCATCCCAATACGGCGCTCCTAAACCAGTAAAAGCCGGGACAAAATACACGCCATTTGTATTTTTAAGCCCACGAATCATCCGTTCACTGTCCGACGATGTTTTCAGACAGCCCAATTCATCGCGCAACCATTGCATGGCCGCGCCAGCAATAAAGACCGCTCCTTCGAGTGCATAAACCGGCTGCCCATTTACATCACAGGCCAGCGTCGTCAGTAAACCGTTTTTGCTTAACACAGATTTATGACCTGTATTAAGCACCATAAAACATCCGGTGCCGTACGTGTTCTTAATGCTACCCGGATCAAAACATCCTTGCCCATAAAGAGCGGCCTGCTGATCACCCCTGACGCCGTGAATGGGAATTCTTGATGAAAGTCCCGCCGTCTTTGCCGTCAATCCAAAGACAGAACCGGAATTTAAAACTTTCGCAAGGGCTGATGGCGGAACACCGAACAATTGCAGCAATTCCGTATCCCACTCTTTCGTGTGAATATTAAAAAGCATGGTTCGCGAGGCGTTGGTCATATCCGTCACGTGTGATTGCCCTCCGGTCAATTTCCAAATCAACCAACTGTCAATCGTTCCAAAGGCCGCTTGTGACGCATTGGCTTTCGCTTTTAACCCGGGAACATGTTCTAAAAACCATCGCATTTTTGTGCCGGAAAAATAAGGATCTAAAAGTAGCCCGGTCTTCTTTTGAATAACGGATCTAGCTTTCTGAAATTTAGGAAGGCGGCACATTTCGGAAGTACGCCGGCATTGCCAGACGATCGCCCGATGCATGGGCCTGGAGGTTTTCCTGTCCCAGACAACCGTTGTTTCTCTTTGATTGGTGATGCCGATGGCCCGAATATCCTGGGAATTGATTTTGGCCAGACGGATTGCCGAACTAACCACCTTGAGACAGGATTCCCAAATTTCCTCAGCGTCATGCTCGACCCAGCCCGGCTTGGGATAGTACTGGCGGAACTCTTGATAACTCTTGGAAACGACCCTTCCTCGATTATCAAAAACAAACGCGCGGCTTCCGGTTGTCCCCTGGTCGATGGCTAAAATATACTTCCCCATCATAACCCCAACCTCTTCTTATTATTAAGAAAGGACTTCTCATCGGGAAATATCCGTCGGGCCAAAGCGTCTTTATCAATTCCGTTATCGTAATCATACTCAATAATGGCCATGATCCGTACAAGATCAATCATGGGCTGCAGCAGCATGGAGCGGTTTTCTTTGGACATCGATTCAAGCATATCCACGTAAAGCATTGGGTCTTTACGGATCTTACCGCCCTCTGCGGATAATTTCTGAATATAATGGGAAATCGTAACACCCTTGGCCTTCTTATCGATCATAAGAGGCCAAGCCTTCGATGATTTGTCCAAGGACTCCCACAACTTGCTGACCGAAACAACATCTTTCACATATGAGGATGGAACGTCTTCATACAATTGATCTTTATTCATTTCTGAGGCGACCGCTTTATAGGCCATAACCTGCTGAAGCTCTTGTGCAGTCTTGACCGCATAGGCCTGCTGAACCTGATCATTGGCCGCCTTGTTAACTATTTCCTTTGCCAATAACGCCTGTTGATATTCGGCGAGTGTTTTCTGCTGTTGAAGCGCAACCATTTGTTGAACAGCCGCCTGCTGCACATATTGTTGTGCGTATTGCCGCGATTGAATCGCCTGAAACGCTTGCTGCTGAGCCTGTTGAACAACCCGGATTTGCAACACGGTTTGTTGAGCTAGCATTTGTTCCCGTCGGGCAGCAATCATCTGATACGCAGCCATTTCCTCTGCCATCCGCTGGGCCATGAATTGCGCGGCCGCTTGTTCTTGCGCAGCACGCATGGCCATGGCATCCCTTTGCGCCGCCACATATTGCTGGATCGCTGCCTGTTGGTAAGCAGCCAAGTACTGCTGAATCATTTCTTGCTGCTGGCGACGGACGAGTTCTTGTTCAATTACAGCCCGTTGTTCTATCAATTGTTTTTGTCGGATGGCATCGACAGCACCACCCGCCCATGCGATAACGGGAAGGAAGGAAAAACTAAGGATTAAAAGAAAATAAACAATGAGATTCATGAGCGTTTATAGATTTTATTTCTCAGAAACGCAGTAATTATAACAAAAAGCAGGCACGCGGCTGAAAAAATATCCCCAATTCTTGCATATACTGTTTGAGATTCTCGAGGAATGGCAGGAAAAATTCCTGTTTCTTGCCGCTGCAATGACAAAAAGGCGCTTACCATACCGTGATGGTCTGCACGAAACGTCCATCCTGTGTTAGCGACACTGATGAAGTCCCGTCCGGTTTCAATAGCACGCATAACGGCATTTTGAGCATGGATCATCATGGCTGCAGGTTTATCAAACCATCCGTCATTGAGCATGACAACAATAAAATCTGAACCGTTTTGCGATAATCGACGGGCCGTCTGGGGATAGCATGACTCCGAACAAATAAGAACTCCAAAACGCACAAGGCCCATTGAAAAAAGCTGTTTTTGCTTTCCTGCAGTGAAATCGAATCCTGCGAATTGCAGCCGGTCTTGCAGCCACTGAAAAATCTTAATCTTCGGAAAGTATTCACAGAACGGCACAAGATGATTTTTATGCGTGACACCTTCGAGATTCCCGCCCGGAGAAAACATCAAGGCACTGTTAAAATTTTGGTCATTGCGAAACGTAGCCACGCCCAGTAAGAAAAAAGTTTGAGAATTTCGGACCAACTGTTTTATGCGACCGTGCCAAACAGGATCATTCAAAAGATCCCAGGGAAATGCTGTCTCGGGCCAGATAATCAGGTCTGCCTTCCTCACTTGCAAAGCTTTCGTTGTTAACGTAATGTGAGTTTCGATGTTGGAATCATAAAGATTGGGGTTTAATTTATCGTGTCGCGGAATATTGGGTTGAATCCCGGCAACCATGACCGGCGTTCTATCATGGTGAACGGCCAATAGTTTACTTGTTCCATACATAAAATTAGCCGCAAAAATAATAGCCGCTAGACTCAGATAAAACGCTCTTTTCTCCCGTGTTACGACAGCCGAATACAAACCCCCATTTACCATAACTATTACAAATGCCACGGCATAAGATCCGCCCAATGATGCCAGTTGAGCCATTTGAGGCAAAAACGACTGCGAATATCCCAAACTAAAACAAAACCCATTGAGTAAAATCGTCCGTAGCCACTCGGAAGCGACCCATAAGGAAGAAACATAGATAAGATTTAAGAATGTATTTTCTCGTCGGTAGAACGTAAGGAAGACCAACGGCTGAATAGATAATGCGGCGACAAAAAGCAATGTTCCGGAAATACTCACCGG
>JAEUSC010000471.1 GCA_016789035.1 Candidatus Omnitrophota bacterium | reverse complement strand
AATATAATTCTTATGGAATTGTTTTCCGTTGTTAAAAGCGGATTTTTTGATTCGCTAAACCCTTGCAATTTGTCCACAGCGATCATTTTTGCAGGTTATTTAACGTTTTTGCGTAAATACCAATGCAATGTGAAAGTCATGGGGGGAACGTTTATTGTTCTATCATGGGGGGGGATTTGGATCGCTCTGTGCGGCTATTTTATGCCGATTTTGTATTCCGACCTTTTCTTTCAGTTTGGCCGGATGTTTTATTGTTTAGTAGGTGTTATCTTTATGCTCGTTGGCGGCTTTGTTTTCCGAAGTTGGGTACAATCGCTCCAGAAAAAATCATTGAGCGGTTGGAATTTGTATGATACGGGTGATCGGCGAAAAATTTTCTTTCTTATTCCTCAATTTTTTCTGGTCTATGGAGCTATTTTCTTGAATGCCATGGCAACCATTTGGCCAATGGATAGGCAGGTAACGTTGTTGTCCTACGACCTGTGGGATCGTGAGAAAATAGGAATAATGACTTTTGTATTGTTAGGCATTTATGCCATGATGTTAATTTTGCCGCTTGCGCTTGCGCGTTTCTGGATTCCGTTAAGTTCAGAAAATGGATGGATTGCGAAGAATACAGCCAAGGCCAGAAGTATAGTTTCCGCCGTATTGATCGGCGTCGGTTTTGGTTTGGTATATGTGTTTCGTTAAACAGACGATTTTATATTAATCCGTTAAAAAGGATTGAAGGAATGAATATTGTTGTTTTTGGTGCCCAATGGGGTGATGAAGGAAAAGGAAAGTTGATCGATATTTTATCGCAGGATACGGACATTACGGCCCGATATCAAGGCGGAAATAATGCGGGGCATACCGTCATTGTTGGAGACGAAGAATATGTTTTTCATCTGATTCCGTCCGCTATTTTACATCCCAAAAAGACGTGTGTGATTGGAAACGGGGTGGTCATTGATCCGCCATCCTTACTAAAGGAATTGGAAGACCTCAAAAAACGCGGCATTACGGTTTCTTCTGATCAGTTGAAAATTGCACTCAATGCCCATGTTGTTATGCCGTATCATCGTGTTCTCGACGGGTTGCGTGAAGGGAAAAGAAAGAATAAGATTGGCACCACTGGCCGCGGGATCGGACCCTGTTATGCGGATAAAGTAACGCGCTGCGGTATCCGTATGGCTGATTTGTTGAATCCCAAAATTTTTAAAATTAAACTCGAGGATAATCTTGCCGAGAAGAATGAAATTTTTCAAAAGGCCTTTGGACACAAAGAATATCATTTTGACGAAATTTATTCCGAATATGTGGCTTACGGAAAGAAATTAAAGCCGTTCGTTTGCGACACAGCACTTTTTTTGAACGAACAAATCGCAAGAAAGAAAACGGTTTTATTCGAAGGTGCTCAGGGTGCGTTTCTTGATATTGATTTTGGTACATATCCGTTCGTGACGTCTTCCAACTCATCGGTCTCAGGCGTATGTTCTGGAAGCGGAGTTCCTCCGACAAAAATCGATAAGGTTATAGCCACTGTAAAAGCGTATACCACCCGCGTAGGAGAAGGTCCGTTTCCATCTGAATTTTCCTCAAAGATGGACAATGAAATCCGTACCAAAGGAAATGAGTTCGGAGCCACCACGGGCCGTCCGCGGCGTTGCGGTTGGTTTGATGCGGTTTTGGTCCGATATGCGCTCACAATCAATGGAGCAGACGAATTAGCGGTA
>JAEUSC010000446.1 GCA_016789035.1 Candidatus Omnitrophota bacterium | reverse complement strand
GGATATCCCAATTTACAGTTACACAGGGATATTTATTGGTACTCTAATTCCATTGTCCACATTTTTCCGTTTTGAGTTGACGAAAAATTGGGAGTTGCTCTTTATAGTTATTGGTTTTTTGTTAATTATGCTTTTGCAATTTCGACGGGCAGACACACGTAATGCCATTCTCGGACTTTCCACAACACTTTTTGGTGTTTTATATGTCTCCTGGTTTTTTAGTTTCCTGGTAAAGATACGGTTAATGCTTCCTGATTTTGAGGGCATTAAGCTGGTGGCGTTTATCGTGCTGGTCACTAAATCGGGTGACATCGGAGCTTTGTTAATTGGAAGCAGGTTTGGAAAACATCCATTATTGCCTAATGTCAGTCCGAATAAAACCATCGAAGGGGCTGCAGGAAGTTTTCTTTTTAGTATGGCCACTGCCGCTCTTTGTAAATCTTTTTTACCTCAAATTCCACATTTTTCGATTTTTCATGTGGCGTTAATGGGTGCTTTTTTTGGCGGGTTAGGTCAGTTGGGAGACCTTTCTGAGTCGCTGATCAAACGGGATTGCAATGTCAAAGATTCCGGAAAACTGCTCCCTGGTATGGGGGGGGTGTTAGACGTGATTGATAGCCTTCTTTTTTCGGCGCCCGCATTCTATATGTATATGATTTCGACGTTAGACTCTGTGCGAGTCTCGGTAGAGGCCATCAAATAGTGGAACCATGAAAAGGAAGAATGTTGCCATCATAGGATCCACCGGGTCGATTGGAATTAACACACTAAAAGTCATCGATCAATTTCCGGAACAATTTCAGGTGGTGGCGTTATCTGCATACAATAATTGTGATCTGTTGATCAGGCAGATTAAGAAATATAGGCCGCGTTACGCGGCGGTTTCACAACAGCAATACGAGAAAATAAAATCTCGGGTAGACGCAAAACGTTGCACTGTTTGCTTAGCGGATCAAGATCTTGCTATGATCGCCACTTTGCCGCAGGTCGATGTCGTCATTCTGGCGATGCGCGGCAGCGCAGCCTTAGCTCCGTTTATGGCAGCTGTCAAGGCTGGGAAGACAGTTGCTCCGGCTAATAAGGAAGCGCTCGTTGTTGCGGGAGACCTTCTAATCGCCGAGGCTCGTCGAACAGGCGCCACGATTGTCCCCATAGACAGTGAGCAAAGCGCAATTTTTCAATGCCTTCAGGGACAGAACCGCGGAGAGCTTAAAAGAGTATTGTTGACGGCATCGGGAGGGACGCTCTTAAGAGTTTCGTCCTCAAAGTTTGACCGGCTGACGGTTGAAGAAATTCTTTCGCATCCCCGCTGGAAAATGGGAGCGAAAATTACGGTTGACTCCGCGACACTGATGAATAAAGGTTTTGAAGTGATCGAGGCACAGAAGTTGTTTGGTTTAAAAGCGAATGAAATTCGGGTTGTGGTTCATCCTCAGGCGATTATTCATTCCATGGTTGAATTTATTGACGGGTCGGTCTTGGCCCAGTTGGCTAGTACGGACATGCGTTTGCCGATTCAGTATGCATTGACGTATCCGCAGCGCAATTCGGTTCGGTTACCAGCATTGGATTTGTGTGCGATCCAAAGTTTGACTTTTGAAGAGCCGGATTTAAAGCGATTCCCGCTTTTAGCATTGGCACTCGAGGTGGCCAAGAAAGACGGTAGCTTGCCCGCGGTATTAAATGCGGCCGATGAAGTGGCGGTTGAGGCGTTTTTGAACCGCAAGATCAAGCTGACTAAAATTTTTGATGTGGTGTCAAAAGTTGTAAAAAAACATCGATTGGTGTTAAAACCTAATCTTCAAGAAGTCCTTGAGGCTGATCAATGGGCCCGTGAGGAAACAAGGAAATTAATCTAATGGATACAATCATTTTCTTGGCCGTATTGAGCGTTTTAATTCTTGTCCATGAATGGGGTCATTTTATCACCGCTAAGAAACTTGGCGTTAAGGTTGAGCAGTTTGCCCTCGGGATTGGTAAGAAGATTTTTTCATTTATGCATAACGGTACTGAGTTTCGCTTGTGCGCGTTTCCATTGGGCGGTTATGTCAAAATGGCCGGGGACGAGCGGGCCCAGTGTAAGGGATCTTCGGATGAATATTTCTCGAAATCACCGGGACATCGGGCTCTGATTGTTCTCATGGGGCCGGTTGTAAATATTGTTTTTGCGTACCTTTGTTTCTGTATTGTTTTTATGATCGGTTATGTAGACATGGATAAGTCTTCGCAAAAAATCGAGTCTAAAATCGGTGAGGTTCTTAAGGGCTCAGCTGCACAAAAAGCCGGGCTTCTGCCCCAGGATAAAATTTTAGCCATCGGTGATAAAAAGACGCTCAATTGGCCAAATGTACAGGACGCTATTGCTGAGTCTAAAGATCAGGTTTTGACGTTTTCTATTGAACGCAGCGGTGTTGAAATGGATGTTGAGGTGACTCCTGAAAATCACAAACAGAAGGACATTTTTGGCCGGGAACGTCTCTCCCGAAGGGTCGGGATTTCTCCCGATAAGCTCAAATCGGATCAGAGTATGGTTGTCGTTAAATATAATTTCTTTGAGGCTCTCGGAAAGGCCGGTCAGGAGCTTTGGGATGTTACGCTCAAAACGTATCAAGGATTATACGAAATGGTCATCGGTGTACGGTCTGCCAAAGAGGCCATGGGAATTGTCGGTATTTTCTTTGTCATTAAATATGCAACGTCGGTAGGCCTTTCCTTTCTTTTGCATATCGTAGGTGTGATTTCTGCTAGCCTGGCAATCTTTAATCTTCTGCCTATTATTCCTTTGGATGGCGGTCATCTTCTGTTATTAGGGATTGAAAAATTACGGAAAAAACCGCTACCTGTCCAGGTGGAAGAATGGATCATGAAGATCGGTTTTACGTTGATTATTATGCTTGCGCTGTTTATTTTTTATGTGGATTTCGAGCGTATAGGCTTAATTGAACGACTGACAAATGTGTGGCATCGCCTTGTTCCTTAAGATAGAATACCAACCGTTTTTAATGGTAGCCAAGGAGATAATTTAAAAAATGGATTACGATCAAATAAAAGCAAAAATCCACGAATATTTGATTACTAAGACAAATTTTTTAAAGGTTAAAGACTCGATGAATGAGGATCATTTACGGGTCTTTGTTGACAGTGCCATTATCGAGCTTTGCAATGAAAAGAAGATGGATCTCTCGTTTGATGAACGGGCTCTTCTTATACGTGAACTAGTCAGCGCTGTTGTCAGTTTGGGGCCGATACGGCCGCTGGTTGAGGATCCGAGTGTCACAGAAATTATGATCAATGGTCCTCGGCAGGTCTATATTCAGAAAAATGGGCGTATTGAATTAAGTTCTGTGCAGTTTAGAAATAATGATGAACTGATGCATATGGTTCAAAAGATTCTTGCGTCCGCAACTACCAGCCGAAGGGTGGATGAGTCATCGCCCTATGTGGATTTCTCGCTGCATGACGGGTCTCGCGTGAACGTGCTTTTACCGCCCTGTTCTATGGTGGGGCCGGTCATCACGATCCGTAAATACTTAAAGGAATTGGCCAGAGTTGAAGATTTGATTGAGAAAAAAACCATGAATCGTATGATGGCTGATTTCTTGGTTGCAGCCATTAAGGCGAAGCTTAATATTGTTTTCTGTGGCGCCACCGGGTGCGGAAAGACAACTCTTTTGAATGTGCTCTCAGCGCATATTCCCAATCATGAACGTATTATTACAATTGAGGATACTGCCGAACTTAGGCTAAAGCAGGAGCACGTCGTTGGTTTGCAGTCAAAGCCGGCCAACATCGAAGGCCGTGGAGCAGTCTCGATTAGAGACCTGTTTGTTAATTCCTTGCGTATGCGTCCTGATCGATTGATTGTCGGGGAAGTTCGTGGTGATGAAATTTTGGACATGGTTCAATCCATCAGTTCTGGCCATTCCGGGTCGCTTGCGATTATCCACGCAGATTCTCCAGAGGAATGTTTCAAACGCATGATTACCATGATGCTAATGTCGGGGATCCGCTTATCCGGCGAGC
>JAEUSC010000445.1 GCA_016789035.1 Candidatus Omnitrophota bacterium | reverse complement strand
GGCCGAAGTTCCGTTAGCAGCGCCAGATTTAAAATAGTTGTTGTCCCTGCTCTCCCGGGTTTAAGGATCTGGGAGGGCTTTTTTACCTCGCCTCTTCCTTTAATTCAAAACTATCACACAAATTATTCAAGCTTGTTTTATTGCCCGTCTTTATTTTAAAGGTATAATGAAGCATCTTTGCAGTTCAAAGCATCCACTAGGAAGTTGATTTGCATCATGAGTCTGCCTCAAAATACAGATTGGGACCGGTTTTGGAAGAAGCCGGCAACTAAACGTTTTAGTAAAATCAGCTGGTCTAAACGCAGGGTCCTTAACATTCTTGAATCCTATCTTGTGCCCGGTAAGGTGGCGCTCGACGCCGGCTGCGGCAGCGGTTTTTTTTCCAAGGTTTTCTGCGACAAGGGTATGAAGACGATTGCAGCAGACTATTCTGAGAATGCGCTGCAGATGGCGCAAACAGTGACAAACGGCCAATGTCGTTTGGTTAAAGTGGATTTCTTAAACGAGCGTTTGGGCGCTCGTTTAAATCAAAAATGTGATTTGATCTTCTCCGACGGGCTTCTGGAACATTTTACAGGGGACGAACAAAATAAGATCCTTTTGAATTGGGCGTCGGTACTTAATTCGGGGGGTGTAATGGTGACCGTGGTTCCAAATAGGTTTTCCCCTTGGGAACTGATTCGCCCTTTTTATATGCCTGGAATTGAAGAAAAGCCTTTTGTTCTCAAGGAACTTATAGAGTTACATGAGCGTAATGGTTTGAATGTTGTTTCGAAAGGTGGCGTCAATACTCTGCCGTTTCGCATTTCCCCGGATGCCTGGCTGGGTTCATGGTTCGGTATGCTTTTGTATGTCATTGTTAAGAAAAGGTGTGAGTGATGGTGAAAATGTCTGTGGTTTATGAAGGAGATTTGCGCTGCCGATTGACACATGATCCGTCCGGTACTGAAATAGTGACGGATGCACCGGTTGATAATCAAGGAAAAGGACAGTCTTTTTCACCGACAGATTTGGTTGCTGCTGCATTAGGCTCTTGTATGCTGACGGTGATGGGCATCGCGGCGCGTAAAAGTTCAATTAATTTAGACGGCGCGAAAGTTGATGTGGAAAAAGAAATGGTCAGTGATCCTATTCGGAGGATTGGGCGTATTATTGTCAAAATTTACATGCCCCGTGCAATCGCCTTAGAAAAGAGGAGCTTTTTAGAAAATGTTGCTCGTGGTTGCCCTGTGCATAAGAGTTTAAGTCCCGATATGAATCTAGATATTGCTTTTAGTTACCCCGATTAGAGAATTCTTATGGAACTTAAAAACATCATATTATGTGAAAGTGCAACGCGGCATCCCGACGGTACATTTTCGTTGTTGCGGGGCGGCATTGATAATTGGGTTTCACCACAATTTCCCGTTAATATTTTGTTTACTTTTGTGATCACGGTTGAACTTTCTCTATCGGAAACGAATCAAATGCACACGGCAGGTTTGGATATTATTGATGAAGACGGCAAGCGGCTTGTTCCTCAGGCGAAAATCCAGTTTTCTTCCAACCGCGTTTCGGATCAAATCAATTTTCGCAATAATATAATGGGTACCATCAATTTGTCGGTCCCAAAACCTGGGCGGCACAGCATGGATGTTTCTGTTGACGGAAACCCTCTTGGATCGTATGAATTTATGGTTGCAAAATCAGCTAACCAGGGACCTTCGTGAAATTATTTTATTTTCGTTTTATTGTTAGCATCTGTCTTGGGCTATTGTCCTTGCCTGCATTCGCGCAAGAAGAGCTCAATTACCGTGCGCCAACCCTTCTTAAAGATACATCGCCAGAGATGTTAACTCCAGGTTACTGGATTAGTCGTTATCCCTCACCCGATTCTGTTCTGTTGGATACGCAAGAAATTCAGAAATTCAACGCCGATATTCAAAGGAAAATCAAGTCTGTTAAGGACGTTGCGCAATTGCCCGAGAGTTTCTCCGGCGATGAATTGACCGAGCGATTAAAAAGTCTGTTACAGGAATATCAAAATAAACAATATTACATGCCTTCAGGCGAGCCTGTTTCTGAAATGTTCTTTCAAGATGTTACTTCGAATTTGAATTTAACGTCGATTCCGAGTGTCATTGAACCTCAATTTGGATTTATTTTAAAGTATACAGCGCAGCGTTTTCTCCCTACGGATGACCAGCTTTACGAGCGGCCTGGTGATGTGGATTTTGATTATTTGCAAAATAATGCGCTTCAGATTTCTGAGCCTGTGGTTATTTTGCATAAAAGTTTCGATGGAAAGTGGGGATATACTCTAGGTTCCACAAGTGACGGATGGGTGAAGTTGCAGGATGTGGTGCCTTGTGCCCTGAAAGATATACAAGAGTATCAACAGAATGAAAAGTGGGCGGTTGTCGTCGAGGCAAGGGCTGATCTTTTTCTTGATCCTCAGTTGAATCAGTTTGATCAAAGCGTACAAATGGGCACACGTTTTCCCAAAGAGAAAAAACAGGAATCGGCCGGTGCTGTTGCCATCAAGATTCCTTCCATAAGATCGGACGGTCGGTTTGCTTTTAAGACAGTCTATTTGGACAAGCGAGAGGCCCAAGATGGATATTTGCCATACACAGCCCGCACCATTATCAAGCAAGCGTTTAAATTGTTAAACCGGCCTTATGGTTGGGGTGGGATGTATCAAGAGCAGGATTGTTCGCGTTTTCTTCAGGAAATTTTTGCCTCCGTGGGCATTGATCTCCCGAGAGATTCGAAGGATCAAGCAAAAATTGGATTACCCTTAGCGGAATTTGATCTGGTCATGCGTGAGAAAGCGAATTTGCAAAAAAAAGAATTTTTTGCGACGACTAGAAATGAAGTTTTGATCCTGACGCTTAAAGGACACATCATGATGTATCTGGGCAATGTCGACGGAAAGCCTTATGCAATCCACAGTCTTTGGGCCTACCGTGAACCATTTGAGGGAAATGACCGTATCCGTGTTATTAATCGCGTGGCCGTTACCAGTTTAGAGTTGGGGGAAGGTTCTGAAAAAGGTTCATTGAATCAAAGAGTGACAGGCGTAAGGACGTTTACGTATGGTCATTAAGGACTTTAAAGTCTCACCCTTACGGGCTCCATTGCTACAACCATTTCGTACCGCGCTAGGCGATCATAATTCACTTGAAAATTTGTTGGTCAGATTAACGTTATCGGATCAAAGTGTTGGGTTCGGTGAGGCCGCCGTTGCAACCCATATTACAGGCGAAACGCTTTTAAAAACGCATAAGAATTTAGAGCAAACGGGACAATGGCTTATCGGTCGGAACGCGGCTGACTACCTATCTCTCTCATGGCAGTTGCATCAACAGCTGTCGGATAATAAATGTGCTCTGGCTGCCATTGAAATGGCTCTCATTGATGCTCTGACCCGGAGTTGGAAAATTCCGTTGTGGCAATTTTTTGGCAATAAACCCGTTCGATTATCATCCGATATAACCGTTGTGATTGCGGATTTAAAAGAGACCGAAGAATC
>JAEUSC010000423.1 GCA_016789035.1 Candidatus Omnitrophota bacterium | reverse complement strand
CGTACGCACCCCATCAAAAAGCCGAACCAGAAATATAATGGCAAAAAACATAAAGATCAGAGGAAAAAACCAATGTTCCAAAGCCACCGTCATCCAGCGAAAATTAACGTTTCTTTTTGTCATACACCTCCTTACAGGTTTAAGCTGCAAAAACCAGGGATAAATATTCCGGATAACGCTTCTGAATGAGTTCGATAATCAGTCCGTGGTCAGGATGCCGCAACTTGGGATCGGCATTGAGCATTTCAACAGCCTCTTTACGCGCATCCTCTAAAACGTGAAGTTGGGTTACGGGATCAGCCATTCTCAGTTCATTGAGACCATGCTGAAATTTTCCAAAATAATGCCCGGGACCGCGGATTTTCAAGTCTTCCTGCGCAATCTTAAATCCATCGGTGGTTGAGACTATGGCATCAATCCGACAACGTCCCTCCGGTGTGAGCGAATCGGTCAACAATAAACAAATCGCATTTTTCTTACCTCGTCCGATGCGTCCGCGCAGTTGATGCAATTGTGAAAGTCCAAAACGCTGAGCATGTTCAATGACCATCACATTGGCATTTGCCACATCAACCCCCACCTCCAGGACTGTTGTTGTGACAAGAATATCAATCTTTTGATCCTTAAACATCTCCATGACGTTTTGCGTCTCTTTTTTGTCCATCTGTCCGTGCAAAAGCCCGACCCGCAGGTCCTTAAACTCCTGGTTTGCGAAATAATCATACATTTCTGTGGCCGCTTTTAAATCCAATTTTTCCGATTCTTCGACAATGGGGTAGACAATATAGGCCTGCGTTCCTTTCCTAATCCATTCCCGCAGTCGGGCATACACGTGTGGCGCCTGTTCGCTGGGAAACTGATAAGTCTGAACGGTCCCACGCCCAGCCGGCCGCTCATCAAGAACCGACACATCCAAATCCCCGTACAGTGTCAGACACAATGTGCGCGGAATAGGCGTGGCAGTCATGACTAACACATCTGGATTCTTACCTTTGGATGTTAATAAGGCGCGCTGTTTCACACCAAATTTATGTTGCTCATCGATGACAACATAACTTAAGTTCTTGAAGATCACCGTCTGCTCTAACAGAGCGTGTGTTCCTATAACCACGTCCAACAATCCATCTTTGAGCTCGGAAAGAACCTTGGTCCTCTCAGCTTTCGGCTGCGAGCTCACCAGAAGTCCCACACGGACTTTAGGAAATCCTCCCTTTATGATGAGGCGATTGAAATTGGCGTAATGTTGCTGCGCTAAAATTTCTGTGGGCGCCATGACGGCCGATTGATATCCATTGGCAAAAGAAACAAGGCATCCAAAAAAAGCGACCAACGTTTTTCCTGAGCCCACATCTCCCTGCAAAAGACGAAGCATCGGTGTCGTCTTTTTCATGTCCTGAGCGACTTCTTCAATGGAACGGTCCTGCGCCCGGGTTAACGGGAAGCCAAAGGACAAGCCATACTTCGGAATCAAATCTTTTTTGATCGTGTGGGAGAAACCTTCTTTCTGAACAATGCTCATACGCCGTAAAATGACCGAGGTTTGAAACAAAAAGAACTCTTCAAAAGAGGCCCGGTTCTGGGCCTGTGTTTGTTCCTCCCAATTCGCAGGAAAATGGATCGAGCGTATGCATTGTGAAATATGCGTAAAACTATATTTATTGCGTAGTTTTTCCGGAAGGACATCACGCAAACTTGACGCATGCTCATCAAGACATCCAAAAATGACTTTCCTTAAGAATCGGTGAGAAATTCCCTTGGTGAGTCCATAAATGGGGACAATGCGATTGATATTCAAACTTTCATCATTTTTCTCAATGAGTTCGTATTCTGGTGAAACCATCTGGAGACGGTTTTTAAACCGATCAACCCGTCCGTACAAAACAACCTTGGAGCCAGGCTTAAAATATTTTTCCAGGTAAGGTTGATTAAACCAAACACACGAAATTTGCCCCGTGTCATCCCCCAACGCTGTCTCGAAAACGCGGCTTTTGGTGAACCATGACTTACGGGCTCCTCTCGCCAAAACTTCACCGTAAGCTGTTTGGTATTCTCCGATTTTAAGCTCATTGATGGGGACAAATTTGCTGCGGTCCTCATGTCTCTTA
>JAEUSC010000390.1 GCA_016789035.1 Candidatus Omnitrophota bacterium | reverse complement strand
CACGCAGCTGCTCATCTGAAAAATACTCCAAGACTCCGCAAGTAAAACCCACATCGAATGCGTTGTCATCAAACGGTAACCGCTGGGTAATGTCCCCCTTCAAAAATGTTCCTTGAAGACCCAGTTCTTTGTAAAGCTGCTGACTGAAATCAATGTTGTTCTGGGAAAAATCCAGAAGTGTCGTTTTCTTGTTCAAGCGTGCGAGCACGGCAGAGTTTTGCCCGTTACCGCTTCCCAAGTCGATGACACTGTTGGCATCCGCACTGTATTTGATGATCGTTTCCACCCAAGGAAGATTTCTTCCCTTGGTGATGTCTTGGGCAAGTTTAGCCGGGCTTGTGTCTTTGGAAAGTACGTTGGCCCACTGATCAGGCTCCAGATTCCACGGTTCAGCCATTTTTCCCTCGCACTAAAAGATGCAGATCGATAAAGAATTTATCACCCCAGGAAATTTCTTCATGAGGAAAGAATTTGGATCCTGCTCCGTAAGAACCAAAAAAACCACCGCTTTTATTTTGAATGGTCTCAAGGTACTCAAGCATTCGCCGAGCGCGATCTTTCTCGCCCACGATATAAGCAGCAATACCCAATTGAGCCACCCCCGTTGAACACACCCATGACACACTCGGGTATGCGGGTATGGAACCATCGCCGGCCTGCAAGGCAAAGGCCTGGGCCAAACCTTTCTTAGCCAAATCTAATTCTCCCAATTCAGCCAGGCCTTCCATCATATAACCAAAAATATGAGACAGGGTTCCCAGTTCAGGCTTAAAGTCGGTAATATCATTCTTGCTCTTGTAATAATTGAGGGTCTTCTGCGCAGCGTTAATATATTTCTGTTCGCCGAGCAATTGGCCGGTTTGCTTTAAGGGCGCTATGGCATACAAATAACAGTATTCCGAAAATTTTGTGCCGTCCGGGAGCGTCCAGATCGAATCATCCGGCGTCGTCATGCGGCCATCCGCTTGGATCTGAGACACCATGAAATCCGCGGCCCGTGCCAAATTCTGTTTAAAGACCGGCTTTTCGCCGACGACTGCTAGAAATCCACGCATGACTTGGGCGGTATCAAATGTGTAGGAAACCGTGCTACCTGGTGCCGCGAATGCCCCGTCAGGCTTTTGAATGGAGGCTTCCCATGATGACAGATCAAACGCCAACTCTTTTTCCCCCACATCGTATAAAGATTTAATGATGTACCCTGTCACCTCAGGCGTAACATCTTTGGTTTTATGGTGAGCCAAAATTCCGTCATTCGGAACACGGTGATTCTTAATCCAGTCCACCGCCTTTTGCAATGAACTGCGACGGTCAAACATGCTTGTCAATTTCTCGATAATGTTGGGCATAAGTTATCCTACGTTTGCGGTTAGATTGATTGATAAGCCTGGTCGATTAATTCCTGGGCCTTTAGGCCATCTTCATTGTTTGTTACGAGGATCGGATTTCCCAGAATGGCGTTGGCAAAATGGTCGATCTGGCGGTTAAAGGCCTCTTTGCTTGAGGCAGCATTCGGAATCGTTTTCCAATCATCCCATGTCTTGAATTTGTATGTTAACCCTGAAAAATCCAGCAGAAGCGTACCTTCTTCGGCATAGATTTCACAATATGTTTTAGATGGCGTCGGCAATTGCCAGCTGATGTTAATGGTTCCGGCCGCTCCATTTTTGAGCCGGCAAACAATTTGGGCTGTATCTTCGACAGGTAAATTTTGATAATGCCCCACCTGGGTACTGACCTTATCGAATTCACCCAAAAGGCATCGGATCAAGTCGAAGGCGTGCGGCCCGTTATCGATCACAACGCCACCGCCGGAAAGTTCCTTTTTCACAAACCATGTGTTAGACATGTCCGCCTGAGCGCCCACCATCACGCGAAAGTTAAGAACTTTCCCGAGCGAGCCGCTTTGAAGAATTTTCCTGGCTTCCTGCACTTCATCAAAGAAACGAAATTTAAATGCTGTGAACAAGCGGAGCTTTTTGTCTTGGGCCTTTTGGGTCATGGCCTGGGCTTCTTTAAGGGTCATGGCCAACGGCTTTTCACATAACACATGAATGCCGGCATCAAGCAAGTCCATAACGATGGGATGATGAGTCGACGGCAATGTGCATATGCTCACCCCGTCCAGCTTTTCTTTTTTGATCATTTCTCTGTAATCGCTGTAAATCTGGCCTGGTGTTTTCTGGATAAAACGTTCAGCCTTTGAACGATCGGTGTCGCTAAAAGCCACACATGACGTGTGTTCATTTTTACGGTACGCGTCCCAATGCCATTCTCCCATTTGACCACATCCGATGATTCCAATACGAAGCT
>JAEUSC010000372.1 GCA_016789035.1 Candidatus Omnitrophota bacterium | reverse complement strand
ACCGTGTCCTGACCACCATCCATTGCTGGACGGTGGTCATGCTTTTGGTCTATCTGCCGTTCGGAAAGTTTTTTCATATTTTCCAGCGCGCGGCGCAAATGGGAGCGGCGCTTTACATTGAGGAAAAGGAACACGGCAAGCCGGCCCTGTGCATTCGCTGCCATCAACCGTTTACGAGTCAGATGCAAAAGGAAGACGTCAAGCGCATCTTGCGGGACATCGGCTTTCAGTTTCAATCCAACGGCCATGAGTTGTCCATGCAGGACCTTTGTCCGTTGTGCCGCCGTCATATGCTGATGACCACCCAAAACCGCCGGCTTCACGGCAAATTCGACATTGAACACAACTATAAGTGAGACTGTTATGGCTCAACTACCATTAAGCAAAGAAGAAATCTTAGAGAAGTTCGGTCCCCACCAAAAGCATGAACCGCCCGGAGGATGGGATTTCTCCGTCCAGGATCCGGATTCAAAAGTCAAAACTCACTGCTGCTTTTGCGGCCAGGGATGCGGCATCATTTTAAAGACCAAGGACAACCAGGTCATTGGCTTTGATCCGTGGGAGGCCTTTCCGTTTAATAAAGGAAAGTTGTGTCCCAAAGGTGTTAAGCGGTACATGCAGGGCAGTCATCCCGACCGCCTTGTTTATCCGATGGAAAATCGTCCCGGCATAGGTTACGAACGTATCAGCTGGGAGGAAGCTTACACTAAAATCATTGAGGCCATTAACCGCATTCAAGGTCAGCATGGCAAAGACGCCTTTGCACTTTTGTCCGGCGTTTCTTTGACGAATGAAAAATCCTATCTCATCGGAAAGTTTGCCCGCGTCGCATTGCAGACGGCAAATCTGGATTACAACGGCCGCCTGTGCATGGTTTCAGCCGGTGCCGGAAACAAAAAAGCCTTCGGGATCGACCGTGCGGCCAATTCCTGGGCAGACATTCTTGAAACGGATCTCATTTTATGCACTGGCACCAATGTTTCAGAATGCGCTCCGATTACCACGGATTACATTTGGAAAGCCCGCGACCGCGGTGCCAAGCTGATTGTGGTTGATCCGCGCATGACGCCGATTGCGCGCACAGCCGATTTATATCTGCCCGTACGCCCCGGGACCGACGTGTATTTGTTTAATACCATCCTGAATCTGATGATTGAGGCGGGTGATATAGATTTCGATTTCGTCAATAATCACACGGTCGGTTTTGAGGACATCAAAAAAACCGTCGCCAAATATTCGCCGCAAGATTGTGAGAAAGTCACCGGCGTTCCAGCAGCCAATATTATTAAGGCCGCCGAATGGTGGGGTCGGGCACGGCGCAGTTTTCTTCTGCATGCCCGGGGGATCGAGCATCACACCAAAGGGGTAGACAATGTTTTGTCGTGCATCAATATTGTTCTGGCTTCAGGGCGCATCGGACGCACCGGCTGCGGTTACGGGACAATCACCGGCCAGGGCAACGGGCAGGGTGGACGCGAGCAAGGACACAAGTGCGACCAGCTTCCGGGTAACCGCGACATCACCAACCCCGAACACCGCAAATATGTCGCCGGAGTCTGGGGAATCGACGAGAAAGAGCTTCCCGGAAAAGGATTATCGGCCCAGGAAATTGTCAATGACATCCACGCCGGAAAGATCAAAGGACTGTTAAGCATTTGCTTTAATCCGCTGGTGAGCCTTCCGGATACGCAATTTACCGAAGAGGCGCTTAAGAAGCTGGATTTTTATGTGGCCATTGATTTCTTTCTCAATGAAACGGCACGGTACGCCAACATTATTTTGCCCGGTTCGCTGCATGAGGAAGATGAAGGGACGGCAACAACGGCAGAGGGACGAGTTGTGCGCATTCAAAGCGCGGTAACACCGCCAGGCGAGGCAAAGATCGATTGGCATATCTTTCAGGACCTAGCCAAGCGGTTGGGCCGCGAGAAATATTTCAGTTTCCAGAAATCCGAAGACATTTTTAACGAAATGCGAGTGGCCTCGCACGGCGGAACGGCCGATTATTACGGCATTACCTACGGGATGATTGAAAAAAAAATGGGCGTGTTCTGGCCTTGTCCGGAAGTTGGGCATCCGGGAACGCCGCGGTTATTCGAAGACAAGAAATTTTATTTCCCAGACGGTAAGGCTCGGTTTAATACGGTTGAATACCGGCCTTCAGCGGACGTTATTAATGAAGAGTATCCTGTTTATCTGACGACCGGACGAGTCATCTTTCATTACTTATCAGGTGCGCAGACACGGCGAATCGGATTTCTGACCGACCAGTGCCCGGACCCGTATGTGGAAATCCATCCCCGGTTGGCCGATGACCACGACATCAAAGACGGTGATATTGTTCGCATTACGTCCCGGCGGGGAAGCATTGACCTGAAGGCGAAAGTGGTCAAAACCATCCGTCCGGACACGGTCTTTGTGCCGTACCATTGGCCCGACGAGAAATCTATTAACCGATTAACGCAGCGCGCGCTGGATCCGGTCTCCAAAATTCCGGAGTTTAAAATGAGCGCCGTACGCATTGAGAAAATAAGCTGATTATGTCCGACGTATTCGAAGAAAACGATTTTTTTATCGACCCGCAACGGTGCATCGGCTGCAAGGCCTGCGAAGCGGCCTGCTCTGAGTGCAGCACCCACCGCGGGGTGCCGATGATCCACTTGGACACATTGGACCGCTACTATACAGTCAAGACCGGCCCGACTGTGTGCATGCATTGCGATGACCCGGCATGTGCATCCGTCTGTCCGGCGGATGCCATTAAAAGGACCGAAGACGGGGTGGTGCAGTCGTCACTCAAACCGCGGTGCATCGGCTGCTCCAATTGTCAGATCGCCTGTCCGTTTGGAGTTCCCAAAATATTTCGGCTGCAGGCTCAAATGCTTAAGTGCGATATGTGCTACGACCGTACTTCTATCGGGCTTAAACCGATGTGCACCACGGTGTGTCCGTCGGAGACGTTATTCTTCGGACCCAAGTCGGTCATTGAAAAGTTGCGCAAGAACAAACCGAACAACGAATTTACATTTGGCAAACAGAAAATTACAACCAAGGTGTATCTGATGTCGGACAATTCCGATGCCCCGGTTGACATGGACGTGGTTGATTTTATGAGCAGCTCCCACATTAATGAAGGCGATCCCTGGATCGTTTAACAAAGGATCATTATGAATGAACCGATACAGAAACGATTGAAGAATAAGTTCTCTGCCCTGCCGAAATGGGCAGAGGATTTCTCTATTGAGGCCAACCAGGACAAAAATGTGTCCCGACGTGACTTTATTCGTTTTCTATCACTCGTTTCTTTCGGGTTATTGACCGGAACGGCCGGAGTATTTCTCAAATCGTTTTACAAGTCTGACAGCGCTCCGGTTTCAGGTGTGAAGATTCTCGGGGCCAATGAAATTGCCGTGGGCGAATCGCGTTCATTTACCATTCCGGGAAAACGCGAGCCCGGCATCGCCGTACGTCTTAACGAGAACACTTATGTGGCCTATGGACAAAAATGCACGCACCTGCAGTGTCCGGTATTGTGGAGCAAGGATGCGGGCAAGCTGGTGTGCCCTTGCCACAACGGTGCATTTGCCGTCGAGGACGGACGGGTGTTGTATGGCCCTCCGGAGCGCCCTTTACCTCAGCTTGATGTGGCGGTGCAATCGGATGGTGTATATTTTCTTGGTGTCAAAAGCGGAAGCCTAACGTAGGGGGAAAACATGAAATTTCGTGATGCACGTATGGAGACAAGGACCGCCGTTGAGCTCGTCTGCTTGACGCTCAGTCTGGCTTCAATTTTCTTTCAGATTTGGATTTTGTCAACGAGCTGGGAAGCCTATTTTCAGGGCCACACCCAGCGGCTCTTACCGGCTTTGATTTTCAGTTGTGTCTCATTTTTGGTGTGTGCCCTAACCGCCTGGACAACCGGCATGTCGTTTATGAAGGGCATGGATGAAGGCCGGACCAACACGTACCACAAGCATACACCGTTTAAGGGGGATTAACATGCAAGAACAAGCGACGATGCAGTCGCATCGAGTTTTGTTTCTCAATACGCTGGCTTTTACGGTTTGCTTTGCCGCGTGGATGATTAACGGCGTTTTAGTTACGTTTCTGACCTCCAACCAGATTTTTAATTGGGGGCCGGTCCAGATCGGATGGCTGTTGGGGATTCCAGTCTTGACCGGTTCCATCTTTCGTTTGCCCGCCGGGATGCTGACCGATAAGTTCGGCGGAAAACCGGTCTTTGCATCGCTTTTACTTTTATGCTCGGTTCCCATGTACCTATTGTCGACGGCGGATAGCTTTACACAATTCGCCCTGTGCAGTTTTGGATTCGGTCTCGTTGGAACCAGTTTTTCGATCGGGATTGCGTTCTCATCCGTGTGGTATCCCAAGCATCGGCAGGGGACCGCTCTTGGAATTTTCGGCGCGGGAAATGCAGGGGCCGCTGTGACGACTCTGGTTGCGCCCAAACTTTTGAATATCTTCACACAAAACGGGGCGAACCCGGAAGGCTGGCGCATGCTGCCCAAATGTTACGCGGCGGTCCTATTGGCCATGGGTATTCTGTTCTTACTGTTTGCCATCAACAAGAAACCGAAATCCAGCGGCAAGACGTGGGCCGAGATGTTAAGACCGCTAAGCAATATCCGGGTGTGGCGGTTTGGATTTTATTATTTTCTGGTCTTCGGATGCTTTGTGGCGTTTTCGCAATGGCTCGTTCCCTATTATGTCAGCGCGTACTACTTGCCGTTGGTAACCGCAGGACTTTTAGCTTCGTGTTTTAGTTTTCCGTCGGGTGTGATTCGTGCCATCGGCGGATGGATGTCCGATAAATGGGGTGCCCGCAAGATCATGTACTGGGTTCTGGGCCTATCTACGCTTTTGACATTCCTTTTGATTGTTCCCCGCATGGAAATTTTTTCTCCCGGACAGGGCGTTATGGCCACGCGTGGCGGTGTGGTCACAGAGGTCACGTCCAAGGCTGTCGCTGTTGACGGCAAAGTCTATCCTCTGATTGAAAAGATCAGGAGTGAAGCTGCTGATGAAGGTAAGGTGCTTGTGCTTCCGGCCAAAGACGTCTGGCAGGAAGCGACCGTTTCGGTTGGGGACAAAATCGAACGAAAGCAGCTTTTGGCCAAGGGCATGACCCGGATCCGTTTCCAAGCCAATGTGTGGGTGTTTACGTTTCTGGTTTTTGTCCTCGGAATTGTGTGGGGCATCGGAAAGGCCGCCGTCT
>JAEUSC010000298.1 GCA_016789035.1 Candidatus Omnitrophota bacterium | reverse complement strand
AAACTCTCGGGGCCCTTCCTGTGTGCCCCAATCTCGATCTGCAAATGTGCAATAAAGCGATTTTTCATTCAGATCCGCAACACGAAAACCTTTTGCGCCTGAGTTAACCAGGGATACTGTTATGCTCATATCCTCAGAAATATCGAAAATTTCTTTTTGAGGTTTTAAATCCAGTTGAAATGGCAAAAACTTTTGTTCGAGATCGTTTAAAACATCCATATGTGATTCAACAATTTTGGTAACATCAAATGATGCCGAAGCTCCCTTTCGTTCGGCCCGTGCCACAACTTTGATTCCCAACAAAGGAAATGTCAATTGCGCCTGTGTCTGAGAAGTTGCGTCTGTTGAGGGCTCAAAAGGTTCCGCATCAATGACCAACTCAAAACCATAAGGATCGTCTTTGGAATCGCCCAAACCGGGATCATGGGCATAATAAACTCTGCTAAATCCCCTGGAGTCCTGCTGGATGGACGATATCGAAAAACCCTCCAGCTCAGGATAGCTATTCTTCATACTGACTATCTCATCAACAACTGCTTTAATCGCACTGTTATAGACACCCTTCAACTCCTGGGTATCAGCACCGAATACTTGTGGAGAAAGGCCAGCTAGAAAAGTTAGCAGGATAACGATTTTAACGTTCTTGATAATCATAATGACTCCGTCAAAAAAAAGGTCTGTTGATTTTAGTATCAACAGACCTTAAAGTCACCATCTTATTAATTTTTTAATTAGCGTAATCCGCATCTTTACCAGCCATGTCCAAAAACATTTTTATGCGACGGGATCGAGTTGGATGTCTTAACTTTCGTAGCGCTTTAGATTCTATCTGCCGCACGCGTTCACGAGTTACATTGAATTCAGCACCCACTTCTTCCAGGGTCCTACTTGTTCCATCATGTATACCAAACCGTAGTTCAAGAATTTTTCGTTCACGCTCATCCAATGTTTGCAGCACCGCCGTGATCTCTTCCTTTAACATCGAGTGCAAAGTGGCATTTGCGGGTGAGACGGCTTTTTTGTCCTCAATGAAATCTCCAAAATGCGTATCCCCCTCATCCCCAATAGGCGTTTGTAATGAGATAGGCACCTGGGAAATCTTAAGAATTTCCTTAACCTTAGAGACAGGAATTCTCATCTGTTTAGCGATTTCCTGAGCAGAAGGCTCACGTCCATATTCTTGAACAAACAATCGAGAGACACGAATGATTTTGTTAATCGTTTCCGTCATATGTACAGGAATACGGATTGTTCTTGCCTGGTCAGCGATTGACCGTGTAATTGCCTGACGGATCCACCAAGTGGCATATGTTGAAAATTTATATCCGCGCTTATATTCAAACTTCTCAACTGCACGAATCAAGCCCATGTTGCCTTCCTGAATTAAATCCAAAAAGGAAAGTCCGCGGTTAATGTATTTCTTCGCAATACTAACAACAAGTCTCAGGTTAGCTTCCACCAACAACTTCTTGGCTTTATTAAATTTGGCTTGGCGGATTTTGATGTCTTTGACTTGTGTTTTAACTTGATCAACCGGCTCCTCTAACGCTTTGGTATACTGGGCCTGTTGCTTTTTTAATTCAGCTGCGTTGACGGGCTTCCGTTTTGCACTCAAAAGCCTTTCAACACGCTCAATATTTCGGATTAAATCATTAATCTTTCCAACAACCTCTTCGTTAACGGAAGAGGTTAATTTGAATTCTGCTAAAAGCTTAGCCCCATTCTCCGAACCAACACGAGCATGACGCACCTTACCGAGAATCTTATTTAGATCTTTGATAAGTTTGGGACGCCGATCCAACTCATCCTTAATCACATCTTCAACATTAATTTCTTCTTTAAGTACGCCATTAATGATAGAAATCGCTTCTTTCCGGGCAAACGCGGTATGATACAAACTTTCTGCGAACCGGTTTTCGGCATCTTCGATGCGCTTGGCTAAGTTGATTTCTTCATCACGCGTCAGGAGAGGAATTGATCCCATTTGCTTTAAGTACATTTTGACAGGATCATCCAACGGTATAAACTTATCCGAATATATATCATCCTCTTTGTTTTCTTCGCGCAGGCGTCTTACTTGCTGTTCGCGAGTCTCCGAATCAGACTCTTCTTCTGTCTCCTCAAAATCTTCTTCCGATTCAATAACCTTAATATCTTTACCATCGAGAATATCAAAAACTTGATCAATATCCTCCGACGATTCAACAGCTTCAGAAAGTGATTGATTCACTTCGTCATAGGTCAAGAAACCTTTTTTCTTTCCCAACGTAATGAGCTTATCAACGTCCTGCTGAAAATCTTTGTCTTTTTGCTCTTTCATAATGTCCCCAGTTTAAGATTGATCACACTTATAGACGCTGCTTTAACAAATTATTAAATTCTGCTTTTAAATTTTCCAACTTTACAAAGTCACCGGACATTTCTGCCTGGTGAATCAATTTACTTAAAACTTGCCGCCTAGTACGAAGACGGTCTTTTTTTATACGCGCCACACAATCCAATAAGATTTTCTTTGAATCTTTGACCGCCACAGCCTCCTGTGCAGACACATCCACCACAATTTTCTGAACCTCCGTGTCAGTCACCTCATTTAAGAATCCAGCGATTGAGAATTGCTCTTCACTTAAATCTGTCGCATAAAGTTTTTCAAAAATTATTACCACCCGATGGTCATCAAATTCATCAGGGGTAATATTTTCTTTAAGCAAACCCACTAAACTCAAATCATTAAATACCAAACTTAAAATCTGCCTGTCTACCGAACTCAGCGGTTTATTAAATGTAGATTTAATAATGCTCTTGGGCTCACTTTCTTCTTTGGTAAGGGCCGATTCAAATGGGGTCCCTTCTTTCAGAATAATCTGCTCCGGAATACCCAGACGCTCAGCAAGCTGCCGTAAATATCCATGACGAATAATAGCGTTCGGGATTTTATAAATCGTCGACATCATCTGCTTACAAATTTCTGCACGATGTTCGATATTAACCGGATCAAATTGTTTCGAAAGCCATTCCAACTTAAAATCAAAGAGCGACCTTGCTTCCTGTATCTGTTTATTAAATTGCTCGACACCAAACTTACGGACAAAGGTATCAGGATCTTCACCGGCATCCAACGAAGCA
>JAEUSC010000276.1 GCA_016789035.1 Candidatus Omnitrophota bacterium | reverse complement strand
AGCAGGAAAGAGCACGCTTCTGAAGATAGTTGCCGGAGTAGAAAAGGATTATTTAGGTGAAATAACATCTCAGAAAGGGATCACATTTGGCTATTTGCCGCAAGAACCGGAGCTTGATCCAAAGAAAACCGTAAAACAAATCGTGGAAGAAGGTGTACAGGAAACGGTTGATCTGTTAAAAGACTATGAAGCAGTCGCCATGCAGATGTCTGAACCGGATGCAGATTTTGAGGCACTTTTGGAAAAACAAGGAAAATTGCAGGAAGAAATTGAGCATAAGAACGCCTGGGATCTGGACAGCAAACTCGAAATGGCGATGGATGCCCTAAGATGTCCTGCCGAAAGCGCTCTGATTGGTATTTTGTCAGGAGGTGAAAAGAGAAGGGTTGCCCTCTGCCGTCTCTTACTACAGGAACCCGACGTTCTACTGCTGGACGAACCGACCAATCATCTTGATGCAGAGTCTGTTTTCTGGCTAGAACAGCATCTCGCACAGTACAAGGGTACTGTGATTGCTGTCACACATGATCGCTACTTTCTGGACAATGTAGCGGGGTGGATACTTGAATTAGACCGCGGTGAAGGGATACCTTTTGAGGGCAATTACACCTCATGGTTAGAACAAAAAAGAAATAGACTACAAGTTGAAGAAAAACAAGAATCAAAAAGACAAAAAGCTTTGACCGAAGAGCTCGAGTGGGTTAGGATGAATCCTAAAGGACGCCACGCAAAGAGCAAGGCGCGTATTGCCTCGTACGAAAAGATGGTAAGCGAACAAAGTGAAAAACGAAATGAGGACATTGAAATTAATATACCGCCGGGTCCGCGCCTTGGTAATCTAGTTATCGAGGCGACTAAAGTATCAAAGGGCTATGGAGACAACCTTCTATATGAAGACTTAAACTTTTCACTTCCCCCGGGTGGAATAATAGGTATTATAGGTCCCAATGGGGCAGGGAAAACAACCCTCTTTAAAATGATCACGGGGCAGGAAAAACCTGACACGGGCAGCTTCAAGATTGGGGAGACGGTGAAATTGGGCTATATTGATCAAAACCGTCCACTTGACGACAAAAAATCAATATGGGAAGAAATTTCAGATGGAGAAGACGTGATCATGCTCGGAAATCGTGAAGTTAACTCGCGCGCGTATGTGGCACGATTCAATTTCAGTGGCAGCGATCAGCAGAAGAAAGTGAACATGCTGTCAGGAGGAGAGAGAAATCGAGTTCATTTGGCTAAAATGCTGAAGGAAGGAGCCAATGTTCTGCTTTTAGATGAGCCAACTAATGACCTTGACGTAAATACTCTTCGTGCGTTGGAAGAAGCGCTGCTGGAATTTGCCGGGTGTGCGGTTGTCATATCACATGACAGGTGGTTTTTGGACCGTGTTTGCACTCACATCCTCTCATTTGAAGGCGAAAGCAAGGTATACTGGTTTGAGGGAAATTTTACTCAATATCATGAAAATTATAAAGATAGAATGGGTATTGAGGCTGACAGACCGCACCGAATCAAATATAATAAGCTTACAAGAGGTTGATTTTATGAAGTTTACATCGAATGCTTGTTTCAAATCCATAAATCCATCAAACGAGCAAATCATTGATAAATTTGAATTTGTTACTCATGACGAGGCTATAATGGCCGTAGAAAGATCGCAAAACGCTTTTTTGGACTGGAAAACGAAAAATTTTACTACAAAAACCGCTCTTCTACATCGTGCATCAGAACTATTGACATCAAGAAAGGAAGAATACAGTCGACTTATGTCAGAAGAAATGGGAAAACCTCTCATTCAGGCCGTCGCAGAAGTTGAAAAATGTGCTGTCGTGTGCGAATACTATGCAAAAAACGGGGAGAGATTTCTATCTGATGAAACAATTGAAACCGATGCCACAAGG
>JAEUSC010000275.1 GCA_016789035.1 Candidatus Omnitrophota bacterium | reverse complement strand
ACTCAACGGTCATTTCAAAGGGCACAGTAAAGATTTTAATTCCCGCCGTGGATTGTTAACCCTGATCGGTAAGAGACGTCGTCTTTTAAACTACCTTTCCCAAAAAGATCCCAAACAGTACGAACAAACGCTCGATAAACTCAACTTACGCAAGTAAAAAGGACGGTCTATGAAATTGGAGCGTATCGAAGTCCCGTTTGGGGCTCAAAAGCTTATTATTGAAACAGGAAAATTGGCAAAACAAGCCAATGGTTCCGTAACAGTAACTGTGGGTGATACCGTTGTTTTAGTGACGGCCTGTATGGCTAATAAAGTTAAAGAGGATATTGATTTTTTTCCTCTTATGGTCGAGTACCAGGAAAAAACTTACGCCGCAGGTAAGATCCCAGGAGGTTTTTTTAAGAGAGAAGGAAAACCTACCGAAAGTGAAATTTTAAACTCCCGCGTGATTGATCGGTCTATCCGACCGTTATTTCCTGAAGGCTTTTATAATGATGTTCAAGTTGTGGCAACTGTGCTGAGTCATGATGGACAAAATGATCCGGATATCCCCGCAATTATCGGTGCTTCCACAGCTTTGACTATTTCGGGCATACCGTTTAATGGTCCTCTAGGGGCCGTACGTGTGGCTTTGATCGATGACCAGCTGGTCGCAAACCCCACGTTCAAAGAGCGAGAAAACAGCTTGATGGATCTGGTTGTTGTGGGAAATCAAGATGGTATTGTCATGATTGAAGGTGAAGTGTCAGTCATTCCAGAGGCTAAGGTTAAAGACGCTTTGCGTTTTGCATTTGATCAAATCCAGATTAATCGGAAGAGCCAGTTAGATTTGAAGAAGACGGTTGGGGACAAAACAGTCAAATATGAATTGATACAACATCACCCCGATCTTGTTAAGAAAGTTCGTGATTTGTCTTTGAAAAGATTAACAGAAGTTTATGGCGGAGTATCAGATAAGAAAGAACGTGAGAACGGCATCAACGCGCTATTTGATAGTTTAATCAGCGATATGGCGATCTATCAATCTTGTGCACCTGCGGGTGGAGAAATTAAAAAGGGAACGATTGCAGCTGTCTATGACCAAGTTCAATATGAAGTCGTTCGTAATAATGTCTTTGAACGGCAAATGCGTGCGGATGGACGAGGCCCAAAAGATATTCGTGAAATTTCCTGCGAGGTTGGAGTTCTTCCGCGGACTCATGGATCGAGCCTGTTTACTCGAGGTCAGACCCAAAGTCTTGCGGTCGTTACATTCGGTACAAAAAGTGATGAGCAGCTCATCGAGGCATTAGAAGGAAAAACGTACAGACGTTTTATGCTTCACTATAATTTTCCTTCGTTTAGCGTTGGAGAAACCAAGCCGATGCGCGGTCCAGGCCGTCGTGAAGTTGGGCATGGGGAATTGGCCTCTAAGGCAATTCGTGCCATTCTTCCTTCAAAAGAAGAATTTCCTTATACGATTAGAGTTGTTTCTGAAATATTAGAATCCAACGGGTCTTCCAGTATGGCTTCAGTTTGTGCCGGTACTCTATCGTTGATGGATGCTGGGGTTCCCATTAAAGAACCGGTGGCTGGAATTTCCGTCGGATTGATTTCCGGCGAAGGAAAAGCTGTTTTGATCACCGATATCATGGGCATGGAAGATCATTTTGGTGATATGGACTTTAAAGTGGCTGGTAGCCGTAATGGAATTACGGCCATTCAGCTGGACTTGAAGATCAATAGCATTAATGTTGATCTTTTGGAGAAGGCGATTGATCAGTCCCGGGAAGCCAGGCTAACCATCTTGGATAAAATGCAGGCGACGATTTCTGCTTCACGCCCGGAAATGTCACCATTTGCTCCTCGCATTGCAAGTATCCAGATCAGTCAAGAGAAGATCGGGGAAGTTATTGGTCCCGGCGGAAAAATGATTAGAAAAATTATTGAAGAAACTGGTGTTACTTCGATTGATATTGAAGAAGATGGCAAAGTTTTAGTTGCCTCACCAGATAAAGAGGCGCTTGATAAGGCTGTCAATTTTATAAAGGGAATGACGCAAGAGCCTGAGATCGGTCAAGTTTATGACTCTGTGGTCAAGCGTGTCGTGAACTTTGGGGCCTTTGTTGAGTTTCTTCCAGGTCGCGAAGGATTGGTTCATGTTTCGGAATTGGCTAAGACGTATGTTAAAGATGTCAATGAAGTGGTCAAGGTGGGTGATCGGTTTAAAGTTAAGCTCATCGAAATTGACCAAATGAAGCGAGCCAATCTGAGTAAAAAACAGGCCGAATAAAAGTTGAAGCGGTTTTAAATCGCTTCAACTTGAGTTGACTTGAGCATCCGTTGTCTTGATATTGAAGTCTATTTGTTCGATTTCTTGAGAAGCA
>JAEUSC010000264.1 GCA_016789035.1 Candidatus Omnitrophota bacterium | reverse complement strand
CCTTGTGGCGGATCGCCAGGACATATGGTGTCTCTCTAGATGTCATCATTAAGGCGAATAATATTCCCAATGCGGCTATCATTGAACAGGATCAGTTGATTTTTATTCCTGGTGCCAAAGAAGTGTTGGCGGTGGTCGTTGAGAAACGCAATGGTAAGCCTGATGAATTTATGTGGCCAGTAAAAGGCCGGGTTGTTTCCTATTTTAAAGATGCGAAAGGGCTGTCGTTCAATAAAGGCATTGATATTGCCGCAGCGCAGGGAGAGGTTGTTGCCGCTTCCCGAGATGGCAAGGTCATATTTGCGGATTATTTGTCAGGTTATGGATATTCGGTCATTGTGGATCATAGGGACGGGTTTTATACCGTTTATGGACATCAATCCGTCTTAATGGTAAAACCCGGCCAGGAAATTGCGAAGGGGGCCCCCATCGGTCAGGTCGCAAAAAGCGGGCGGTTATCATTCGTGCATTTTGAGATTCGGAAAAACGAAGAATCAAATAATCCTTTGTATTTTCTGCCATGAACCTGTTAAACCCACATAACATTTGTTATGGCCGTAAACCGGTGCTGGATCTTCTTTCCCGACGGCTGAAGGATCTCAACGAAGGGTATCGCCAGAATGTGGCTTTGTTGGGAAGCCGATATATTGGCAAGAGTACGATCCTTCAGAAATTCATTGCGGAAATTGATGATCCGCATACCATTGCGATTTATTTAAACTTGGAAAACAGAGATTTTGATTATTTTGTTTCCAAGTTCATTAAAAGTATCCTCTATCATTATGCCCGCCTTACCAATTTGCCGCTTCAGGATGACACCAAGCTGTTGATGGAGTTGGTCAGGCCCACGATCCCATTAACGGCAGGGGCCATCGAGAATATTTTATCGCTCATGAAATCCAAGAAGTTTGTAGAGGTTTATAAAGACCTTATTGCTTTGCCAGAGGTGTTCAATAATGAGGCCCAAAAGCAATGCGTGATAATCCTTGATGAGTTTCATGCGTTAGAGGAGTTTTCTATCGACGAGGTATTTCAGTTGATGAGTAATACCATTATGACTCAGCGCAAATGTCTGTATGTCATTGCCAGCTCCTATCCTGAAATTGCCAACCGTATTCTCGCTGAGAAACTGACGCTCTTATTTGGTAACTTTGAAATCGTTTCGGTTAATAGTTTTGACAGTGTGACTAGTCAGGAATTTATCGAAAAGATTATGGCTCCGATGAGAGTAGGATCACATTTGCGTAATTTTCTGGCGGATTTTACCGGCGGGCATCCTTTGTATCTGTCTTTGATTGGACAGGAGCTCATCCACTTGGGTGCCGTGCATAAACAATCGGAAGTGTACGTGCCCTTGATTGCGCAGGCTGTGGAGGACGTGGTATTTAATACGTGGGGTGCGTTAAGTCGGCATTTTGATTTGATCGTTGCTGAGTTGAGTCAGGGCAAAGGAAACCGCTCGTTCCTTGCGCTTCTCATTGCATTGGCCAACGGTCAATCTCGGATCAAAGATTTGTTAGATTCTTTAGGGCAAAAGCAGACACAGATCACTCAAAAACTCAATCGATTAATTGAACTTGATATCGTGGAGCGTAACGGAACCATTTTTCAATATAAAGACAAATTGTTCCGGTACTGGATAAAGTATGTTCTTCAAAAACGAATTTATGCGGTGGATCTCGAACCTGGCAAACAAAATAAGTATTTTAGAGAAGAATTAAACCGGGCGATGGCGGAGTTTCAGGCGATGTCTCGCAAGGATCTTTCTACTCGTATGTCGGAGCTTTTGCATTGCTTTGATAATGAGCTTCTGAGTCTTAACGGGCGACGGTATAAGTTGCCGGTATTTTCAAATGTCACGCCTATGAAATTGCGGTCCATTGCCGGAACGTATATTGATGCTATTAAAGGACAGTGTGACGAGGGAACGTGGTTGATTGCTTTACGTAAAGATCCATTCACAGAAG
>JAEUSC010000263.1 GCA_016789035.1 Candidatus Omnitrophota bacterium | reverse complement strand
TACCCAATCGCGGAAGTGTTGGAGGATTGGAGCCGTACGCACAACGTCAGAAATTTAAACATCGATGAGCTCCGTCCTTATTTAGAGAAGATTGAGAAAGACATGGGAGTTGAGCGAATGTCCCAGGGTGTGGGAAAGTCTTCCAAGATCTTGCTTAAAGGCGCACAAGTTTTGCAATGGAAAGCGGCTGAAGTCCCCCGGTTTTGGCGGTACGACAATGGGCCGAACAAGGAACCGGAAGGAATACGGCAGTCGATGACACAGAGTCTTTTGCCGATGGCGCAGGAGTCCGGCTGCCGCTTAATGGCATTAACGAAAGTTTTAAAGATTGTTTTTCAAGGGCAAAAGGCCGACCATGTGGTGGTGGAGTCCCAAGAAGGACAAAAGCGTCAGCGTCGCAAGATTCATTTTGATCATTTGATTGTAAGCGGCGGGGCCATTCAGACGCCGGCACTTTTGCGACGCAGCGGGATCAAACGCAACATCGGCAATTCTCTTGCTATGCATCCGGCGGTCCGGATCGTTGCTGACTTCAAAAGGCCTGTTTATGACCAGAATGAAGGTGTTCCTGTGGTTCAGGTCCAGGAGTTCAAACCGAAATTGACGCTGGGGGGGTCGTTTAGCGGTCTTCCGCATGCGGCCTTGTGGTTAAGCGGGCATGACGGGATGCGGGAGAAATTGTCGTCTTGGAAAAATATGGCGATCTTTTACGCCCTTATTATGAGTACGGCCAAAGGAGTGGTCCGAAATTTTCCCGTCCTTAATGAGGCGTTTGTGCGTATGACTCCCACCTCTGAAGATTTGAAGGCGATGGGTGAAGGATTGTATCGTCTGGGTGAGCTCCTTTTTGCGGCGGGGGCTGTGGAAATTTATCCGCCGGTGGCCGGCTGGCCGGTCTTTCGCAATCTTAAAGATATGGAAATTCTTAAAAAGGGACTTCCTGCGGATAAGGCGGATTTATCGACGATCCATCTTTTTTCTTCTTGTCCGATGGGAGAGGATTTGGCACAATGTGCGGTCGATTCTTACGGGAGGCTGCATGGATATAAGAATGTTTATCTGAATGACGCCAGCATTTTGCCGGGGCCTCCGGGGGTGAATCCGCAAGCGCTTATCATGGCCATTGCGCGTAGAAATATCCACCAATTCTTAAAACAAAATTAAGGAGCTATTATGCCGACGATTGATGAATTTAAAAACTTCCAGTTTGTTGTGGCTCAGATTAAGGAAGTCAAAGAGCATCCGAATGCGGATAGGCTTTATGTCCTGAAAGTGGACAACGGCACCGAAGTTAAGCAGCTGGTGGCCGGAATCCGCAAGTCTTACACACCGGAACAGCTCATCGGCCGCAGGGTGATCATTGTAAATAATTTGGAACCAGCGGTCATTCGCGGAGAAGAATCGCGGGGAATGATTTTGGCGGCGTCAGATGAAAATGGAATTTCCGTCCTGGGGCCGGATAGAGATGTTGTTCTGGGCAGCATAGTCAAATAACCGGAAATGACAGCCAGAACGATCATCGGCTTTATAGTTATTCCTCTGCTTGTGGGCGGAATGTTTGTAGTGGCCCGGCAAGTCATCATCATTGGACAATCCGTCAAACGGGGCAATTACCATCAAAAGCCGTATCAACGGACACTTGCTCACCCGGAGCTGAGATTTTTATTTTTAGGTGACAGTACCGCCGTTGGAACGGGTGCCAAAACATCGCAAGGAAGCACGGCCGGGTATTTCGCAAGTGATTTTCCCGAGGCCCAGATTGTCAATCGGGGCCGGAATGGAAAAAGGCTCCATGAACTCGTGGGCGAGTTGGATCAAATGCCGACGGATCATTATGATCTTGTTGTTTTGCAGATCGGGGCTAATGATATTGTGCATTTGACACCCTATCACGAGATTGAAAATGAGCTTGGTAAGCTTTTGGCATCTGTAAAGGCGGTGGGCAACCACATTGTCATTCTGCATTGCGGAAACATGGGGGCCGCTCCCATTTTGCGCTGGCCGTTTACCTGGATCATGACCCAACGGTCACGGGACGTGCGTCAGATTTATATCCGTCAGGCCCGCCAGCACGGGGCCGTCTATGTTGATTTATTTACGGAGCGTAAAGACGATCTATTTCTGACGAATGTTCCAAACTATTATTCGCCCGATTATTTTCATCCCAATGAAAACGGCTATCGATACTGGTATCAACAAATTCGTAAGAGTCTTGATCAAGCCATGGTTCGATTGAGAAATTAAAATGGCCATTATTCCATTAAAACAGTTTGTCCCTTCGGATGTGTGCCTGTCGTGTGACGGATGCTGCCGGTTTAAAGAGCCAGGAACGATTTGGCGTCCTAAATTGACCGACGAAGAAACGCACGAAATACAGGGTTCACAATTGGCGCATATTATTTTGCATCAAGACGTGCGTGATAGTGGGCAATTTATAAAAACGAAGCCGGGGTGCGGGGAACACCTCTGCCACTTTTTCAATCCTGAAAATCATGCCTGCGCCATTTATCATGGACGGCCTTTTGAATGTGAGCTTTATCCGTATGTCATTTCCAGATCATCTGGTGAAACCGCGCTGTACATTCACATCTATTGTCCATTCGTGCAAAAGACTCAAGGGCAAGAAATTGAAGCGAATTATAGAGAATATCTCAGAGAGTTTTTTAAACAAAAGGACGTCCTTGGTTTTCTTATCCGTAACCGTGAATTCCTCAATGATTACTCGGCGTATCAAGAGGAACTGCAAAAAGTTTTTGTTATCGACGGTGTTTAAGCATGAGTCTCCGTCCAATCCTTTATTATCAACCATTATTTAACCAGTACGTCGGTCTCAGGCGTTATACGCTTTCGGTGTTTCATTTTTCTTCACTGTTTTTATGGAAAGATTATTTTGAATTCGATTTTCAGGTGATTGACGATTATCTATGCGTCTTTGCCAAGCATGAGTTCGGAACGTTTCTGTATCTGCCTCCTTTGGGAAGAGAGTTAAATGGTTCCATTGTTTCGCAATGTTTTGATGAGCTCAATCGTCGGAATTCCAAGAGATCGTTTTCTCGCATTGAAAATGTTTCCCAGGAGGATCTCAAGTTTTTTGATTCGCAGAAGTACCGCGCCTTTAAGAAATCCCAGGAATACGTTTATCGCAAAGAGGATTTGACCAGGCTGAAAGGAAATCGATTTAAATCCAAACGGTCGAGTTTCAATCAGTTTGTTAAAGGTAACAATTATTCCATCCGTCCTTTTGAGAAAAGTTTAAAAGAGGATTGTCTGAGTTTGTTCCAGCGCTGGGCTCGAAACAGAAAAGGCATTACAGAAGACCAAGTTTATAACGCCATGCTGGAAGAAAATGAGCACACGAATTCTTTGATTTTTGAGAACTTCGACGAGCTTGGTCTCCGTGGACTCGTTGTTTGTGTTGATCAAAAGCCTGAGGCATATACTTTCGGTTATCCCTTGAATGATGAGGTTTTTTGTGTTTTAGTAGAAACAACCAATTTAGACATTAAAGGGCTGTCCGTTTTTATTTTCAGCCGGTTTTGCGCAGATGAATCTTTGAGTCAATACCAGTACATCAATGTCATGGATGATTTTGCGATGGAAAATATTGCAAAGACCAAGCAATCCTTTCATCCCACAGCCTTAAATCCTTCATACGTAGTTACGGAAAGGGAATAAATGATAAAGACAAAAAGTGCGGAGTTTATTGTGTTCGACGTGGAAACAACAGGTCTTTCAGCATCTGATGGCGATAGAATCATCGAAATCGCGGCTATTAAAATTAAAGATTTAAAAACTATCGGAACATTTCATTCTTTGATTAACCCCTTACGGGATATTCCTGTTAGTGCATCCAACATCAACCATATTACGGAAGATATGCTGATCGGCGCCCCGACCTCAGAGGAATTCCTGCCAGGCATTATTGACTTTATCGGCGGGGGATGTGTGGTCGGACATAACGTCAAGTTTGACTTGAACTTCGTGTGTTATGAATTGTCGTTGTGCGGCCGAAAATTAAGAGATGAAACGCCGGCCATTGATACGATCAAACTGGCCAAGTCATTGATTCCCTATTTATCCAGTTATAAGTTAAGCCATGTGGCCAATGCGCTAGGAATTTCCGTTGGAGAAACCCACCGGGCCTTGTCCGATACTCAATTGACCGTTGATGTCTTGACCCGTCTGATGGAAATGGCGGCTGATAGAAATATTGAAGATTTGCAGGATTTTTGCTCGCAGTTTTCGGTTGAAAAACCAGCTTTTCGATTATCTGCACAAACAACACAGGGCCTTCTTTTCTAGATTTTCTCCAACCTCCTTGGCAACACAAGCTGGGGAGGTTTCGGTACATTTATTCCCTAAGAACACGTCTCTGGGTTAGAATATCACATTGAATGATACTAACCGGTCGTTAATGAGATGATCACCAAAACCATTCCTTTTACTGAAGATGTGTTCGATCTCTTTATGCTTTTTAAAGAGGAGTCGCATCTTTTTTTTCTCGACAGCAGTCTGACTGCTTCACCCAACGGACGTTATTCCTTTATCGGTTTTGATCCTTTTGAAGTTTTTGAAGGCAGAAATCTTGCTGATTATCAAAGGTTTAAAGAGTGTTTTAAGAATTTTGTAAGACAGGATACTAACCCTGTCATGCCCTTTCACAGCGGCGCCGTCGGTTATTTGAGTTACGATTTAGGGCTCCTTTTTCAAGGAATTGTTTCGCTAGCGGCATCTGGCAGCGCATTGCCGTTGTTTCATTTCGGATTTTACGATGTGATTTTGGCCGTTGATCATCTGCAGCAGACGCTTTGCATTACTTCGACCGGCTTTCCGGAGAAAACTTCTTTATTACAGCAAGCCCGAGCCAAAGAACGGATGGATCAAATTTTGTCGCGAATCCGTCAGTTGTCACCTGCGCCGGGTCGCCGTTCCTATGACAATGCAAGAAAACTCCTGCCTCCGCCCGTTTTCACGAGTAATGTCACACGCGACGAATATATACACAATGTGCACCGTGCTTTAGAGCATATCAGACAGGGTGATATCTATGAGGTCAATTTATCCCATAAGATACTCGCTGATGTTGCATGGGAGACGGAAAATTTAAGACCATGGGAAATATATTCCTGCCTAAGAGAGTTGTCACCCAGCCATTTCAGTGCTTATTATCACGCCGGAAATCATCAGCTTCTTAGTACGTCTCCTGAGAGATTTTTGTCTTTGAAAAATGGTACTGCTCAAATCCGTCCGATGAAAGGAACTCGTCCGAGGGGAAAGACGCCGGAGGAAGATTCGCTCTTTCGCCAGGAGCTCATGCACAGTCCGAAAGAAATCGCCGAGCTGTTGATGGTTACAGACTTGGAACGCAACGATTTGGGCCGGGTTTGTGATTTTGGCAGTGTGCGGGTCAAGGAAATGCGGGCTATTGAAGAATATAAGACGGTTTTTCAGGCGACATCCTGCATTGAAGGAATGTTGCGTAAAGATAAAGGATGTTTTGATCTCTTGGAGGCCTGTTTTCCCGGAGGTTCTGTGACAGGGTGTCCTAAAATCAGCGCGATGAAGATTATTGATGACATTGAGAAAGTCAAAAGAGGAATTTATACCGGGGCGTTTGGATATATTGATTTTTCCGGTAATTTGGACTTTAATATTCTTATTCGAACACTTTTATTAAGTGATAAAGAAATTTCTTTCCACGTGGGCGGCGGAATTGTTGCGGATTCCAATTCGCAACTCGAGTATGAAGAAACGTGGCTCAAGGCGAAGGCTATGATGGAATGTTTAACCGTAAGTCCGGCAAGGAGGTCTTTATGAA
>JAEUSC010000257.1 GCA_016789035.1 Candidatus Omnitrophota bacterium | reverse complement strand
GGTTGAGATTCTCAATGAGAAAGAGCTTAAGGCTAAAGGATTGAATTTGCATTTGGCTGTTAATCAAGGAAGCAACAAAGAGCCCAAGCTTATTGTAATCAAATATGCCGGTGGCAATTCCAAAGATGAATACACGGCCATTTTGGGCAAAGGGATGACCTTCGACACCGGGGGGCTGAACTTAAAACCGTCCAATCATATTGAAACAATGCGTATCGATATGAGCGGGGCGGGTGCTGTCATGGGTATGTTAAAGAACACGATTGCCTTAAAGATCCCAAAGAACATTCTTTTTGTCATGGGGTTGGCAGAAAATGCGATCGGGCCTGGGGCATATAAACCGGGGGACGTCTTTACAGGATATGGTGGAAAATCGGTGGAGATTGGAAATACGGATGCCGAAGGACGTTTAGTTTTGGCTGATGCTATTGCGTATCTGGTTAAGAACTATAAACCTGCTCGGATTATTGATTTGGCGACCTTGACGGGGGCCTGTGTGGTTGCGCTTGGCTTTGATTATTCCGGTTTGTTTTCGAATGATGATGATCTGGCTCAGCAGCTTGCACAGTCATCCGTCGAGACGGATGACCGCGCCTGGCGTCTGCCGGTTTATCCAGAAATAAAAGACTATATCAAATCTCCCATTGCGGATCTTAAGAATACCAGTACAATCCGTGGGGCAGGGGCCTGCACCGCCGCAGAATTTTTACGGTCCTTCACTGAAGGGACAGTTTGGGCTCATTTGGATATTGCCGGCAGCGCGTTTGTCGAAAATGGCGGACGCATGTACTTTAATTATGGAGCAACAGGCGCCGGAGTTCGATTAGTGACGAATTACTTGCTCAACAATTAGTTTTTGAGGAGGGAACGAATGAACATTCTTGGACTGGTTCTTGGTTTTGTTGTCTTCGTATTTTTTCTTGGGATTCGGATTGTCCGTCCGACTCACCGCGGTCTTGTTGAGAGTTTCGGAAAATATTCGCGTTTTGCCGAGCCTGGTTTTAATTGGATCATTCCGGTCATTGAGAACATGTATTTGGTCAATACTACGGAACAAATGGTGGATGCGGAACCTCAGGAAATCATCACCAATGATAATTTGAATGCTAAGGTCGATGCCCAGGTTTATTTTAAAGTCAAAACCGATGAGGAAAGTGTGAAGCGATGCCAATACAACGTCGGAAATTATCAATGGCAGATTGTAAACTTGGCCCGGACCACACTGCGCAATATTATCGGGACCATGACGCTTAAATCTGCTAATAGCGAACGCGGACGAATCAATACCGAACTTCATACTATCCTGGAACGGGAGACGTCAAAATGGGGGCTGGAGATTGTCCGTACTGAGCTGAAGGAAATTGATCCGCCGAAAGATGTTCAGGAAACGATGAACAAGGTTGTTAAGGCGGAGAACGAAAAGATCGCGGCTGTCGATTTTGCGACCGCCACAGAAACCGCTGCCGATGGACAAAAACGCGCCGAGATTAAAAAGGCAGAAGGTGTTAAACAGGCCCGCATTCTTCAAGCGCAAGGAGAGGCTGAGGCGATTCGATTGGTTAATGAAGCCGCCAATACTTATTTTGTGGGAAATGCGCAGGTTCTTCGTCGTCTTCAGGCCGTTGAAACCGCGTTGGAAACCAATGCGAAGATAATCGTTCCTTCTGATAGGGATTTGGTCAATGTCATTGGTGAGATGGCAGGTGTCGTTCCCATCAAGAAAAAAGACTAAGCGTTTAAATTTTTATTATTGAGGATATTTATGAGTATTCGGGTTGAATCTGACAGCATGGGAACAATCGAAGTTCCGGCTGAAAAATATTACGGTGCCCAAACGGCGCGTTCCATGATGAATTTCAAAATCGGTGCCGAAAAGTTTCCGCTCGAGTTTATCAAGGCTTTTGGCATATTGAAGAAGGCCTGCGCCATCGTCAATGCCGATTTAGGATTGATGCCCAAAGAAAAGGCCCATTGGATTGTGGGCGCCGCTGATGAGGTGATTAGTGGAAAGCTTAATGATCATTTTCCTTTGGTCATTTGGCAAACGGGAAGCGGCACGCAGACCAACATGAATGTCAATGAGGTGATTTCGAATCGAGCCATTGAGCTCGCAGGTGGGGTCATGGGAAGCAAAAAGCCTGTTCACCCCAATGATGACGTCAATAAATCGCAATCCTCCAATGATACATTTCCTACGGCAATGCATATTGCAGCCGTCATTGAAATCCAGGCTCATTTGATTCCCATGGTCACCAAGCTGCGCGATGCTATAAAAACCAAAAGCGATGCTTTCAAAGATATTATAAAAATTGGCCGGACACATTTGATGGATGCAACTCCTCTGACCCTCGGACAGGAATTCTCCGGATACGTTCAGCAGTTGGATAATGCGCTTGTACGGATCAACGGCACTCTTCCTCACCTGCTGGAATTAGCCATTGGCGGGACAGCCGTAGGGACAGGGCTCAATACCCATCCTGAGTTTGCAAAGAGAGTGGCGGCTAAGGTTGCCGAATTAACGGGGCAGAGGTTCGTGTCTGCGCCCAATAAATTTGAATCTTTGGCAGCGCATGATGCGCTGGTTGCATTTAGCGGAGTTCTTAAGACTCTTGCTGTTTCTTTGATGAAAATTGCCAACGACGTTCGTTGGTTAGGGTCGGGCCCCCGGTGTGCAATCGGGGAGCTGCAGCTTCCCGAAAATGAACCCGGCAGTTCGATCATGCCTGGAAAGGTTAATCCTACACAAAGCGAAGCCATGACCATGGTCTGCGTCCAGGTTTTTGGAAATGATGCCGCGGTGACATTTGCCGGTGCCAGTGGAAATTTTGAGCTGAATGTCTTTAAACCGGTCATCATTCATAATGTCCTTCGTTCCATTCGGCTTTTATCGGATGCCTGCGAAAGCTTCTGTGATCATTGCGTGATCGGTATAGAGCCAAACAGGCTGAATATCAAAAGCCATCTGGATAATTCACTCATGCTTGTGACGGCGTTAAATACGCATATCGGCTACGACAATGCTGCTAAAGTGGCGAAAAAAGCGCATGCCGAAAAT
>JAEUSC010000282.1 GCA_016789035.1 Candidatus Omnitrophota bacterium | reverse complement strand
GTGGTGCGGTCATTTTAAGAAAGAGCGCGCCAATACGCGCTTGTTAACCTTCAACCCGACAGGGTTGAATTGTTTTTGATCGCTGATCTTTCGCAACAAAAACAAAACCCTGTACCGAATTTTGGTACAGGGTTAGTTAGCAAAACATTCTGATATTTTAAAAAATGAAAATGCGATTGGGATGCTTTAGGGTTTTTCATTTTTTAAAATATCAGATGGATCATATTAGAAAACTTGAAAACCGGCCAAGTGATACATCCCCCACCCTTGACCAGCCTTCTTGTTCACCGGATTCTTGACTGTACAACATCTGTTGAATTCGAGTCACATTGTGCGCCCTAGAAGTTTCATAGACATTTAAATGTAGCTCCTATCAAAGAATGGCTTTACTTCTGCGAGGATAGATTTCTCGATTGAAGATGGATTGGCGCTGTTTAATTGAATAAAATCCACAAATTCTCCAGAATTAAGAACCTTCCTTGCAGCTTCAGCAATATACCCCAAATCACTGGAGAATTGAGTTTGATTAGAGACCAGAATTCCAATTATTAAGTTGGATTGAGCATTTCCCTCTGACTGAATTTCAGCGATATAAGCCCTTTCAACATTCTCCCGTTCCTTCAAACATTCGAATAATGAATCAATTAGTTTCTGATGGTAATTTCTAGCGGGAAATATTACAAATCGCTGACCTGCTTCTAATTTATATGATTGCACCACATCCGGAGACACCTGACCCTCCTTTAGAAAACTTAACTCACCAGGAAGAAATTCTTTGCCATAGTTAGGGCCAGTATTTAGTAAAAATCGAATGCCATCTGGTAACATTTTCAAAATCTGACCCACTGCACATAAAATATACTGACTTGATTCTTGTTTGGCTTTATCAAGAGCATCTTTTGAAGTAAACGCTAACAATGAATCTTCTTCATAAGATAAAAACAATTCATCATTCTTCATGAAACCCTTAACATATAACTTGGCAACCAAAAACTCTTTCATTAAGTCGCCGAGCTTTGTTGAATCGTAGTGTGATTCTTTTAACAAAACTTCAATTCTTAATGGTTGATTTCTACGGAACAGCCTCGAAAACATTGATTCCTTCCCGTATTTCTAATAATACCAGCATCTCTTCGAGCTGGTAATTTTTTGATTATTCAAATCAACTCTTATAACCGTACTTCTCCGGATTAGAGAAAATACTTGTCACTGTCTGCTCTGCTGCTCTTTGTTCGATATTAACTTTCTTAAGAATTTCAATTAATTTCAACCTATCCCTAGCTTCAACAGCTTTATCAAATTGTCCCATTAAACCAGAGACAAGAAGCCTTTCATTTAAAGTCATGCCTGGATTAATTTTTCCATCAAACATTACTTATCCCCCGTTAATTTTATAGCTATTCATTTATTGAGATGGTTTATACGGCCCTTCCCAAATAACTTTTATATCTCTGTAAGGATTTAACACACCGTATTCAGTACCTCCACCCCCAAGCCCAGACGTAGGAGATGGCAACGCTGACCGTTCAATATATTGAGCTCCTGCCTTTAGGACACCGATAGAAACACTTGTTTGTGCGTTATACGGCGCATCTGGAATTCCCATTCTACTGACAAAATCCGAACTAAACGGATTTTCCGGAGTCCAAGAGTGTCCAAATTGTTTAGCCTCACCACCATGAACTCTGGCAACCATTTGTGGTACTTCACCAGTCTTAACAGGATAATATTTTCCATCAAGAATTATCCCATCAATCTTCCCATCCTTCATAACCCTGATAGGAGGCTGCCTACCGTTTTCTGGAGAAATCTTTGGTTTCGCATCAGATTCTAAACTTGTTCTAGCTTTAGCTTCTTGGACTTGAGACGAATTTGCATCAACTGTCTTAGCATTAAATGTTGAATTAGGGTTTGTAGCCTTTGAAATTGCAACGCCAGCAAAACCTCCAATCGCTGCACCAGCAATTCCACCAAGCACTGTGGATAAACCATCTGTTCCTTGAGTCGCAATAGTGTACCCTGCTCCACCTAGAGTTACACCCCATGCGGCAACAACTCCGGCGGCACCTAGTCCCCCTCCCATTGCAAAACCTGTTACACCACCTATCAATGCTCCCGTAAATGCCCCACCCCAACTCCAGCCTTGGTCAGTCCAACCACCTCCAATAAAGCCACTTGCTGCTCCACCTGCCATTAGGGCCACTGCTAAAGGAGCACCAGCCCCAAGAGTAACAGCTGTAATTACGGCACCTACAACGGCTGTGACAAAAGCCTTAAAGAATCTTTTTAATGACCAATGCCCTGTAGGATCGACATAATTTATTGGATTGTTGTTGGCGTAAGAGTATCTATTCAACGTCTGCGGATTCATCGGGCCTTGAACAATCGTATCCGGAGTAATGAACCTACCCAACAATGGGGAATAGTACCGCGCACCGTAGAACATGAGGCCGGTTTCATCATCGAGCGGTTTGCCGGTGAAGTAATACCAGGCCGCATTGGATGTGCCGAACTGATCGCGTCGGGCAAAATCACCGAAAGGTTTGTATTCAATCAGCTCAATTTGTGAGCCAGCGGAGTTGGTAACTACATTCG
>JAEUSC010000222.1 GCA_016789035.1 Candidatus Omnitrophota bacterium | reverse complement strand
CCGCGGTTTAATGGAATTTAATTTGATAGCCATGCTTACGCCCCTGCCTTAATCGCAATCGACTGCGTAATCAGTTCGTGAGGAACAACATCAAACCCCGGATAAAATCCTTTAACGCCGGGTGAATAAATCTTTTTTCCCTCGTAAGATAAAAGCTCCTTAGGATCTCGTAATTCGATGGGTATATCCTTGCCCTGTTTAATGGTATTCGATGGCTGTGTTAAAACGCAGAGAGGAATTCCAAATTCCTTGGCGCACACCGCAATCTGATAACTTCCGATTTTATTGGCGATGTCCCCGTTGGCACAGGAACGATCCGACCCGATGATAACGCGGTTGACCAGCCGCTCTTTCATAAGGGAGGCAATGGCGTTATCCGCAACCAGCGTCACTTGAGTACCGACTTGATTCAGTTCCCAGGCGGTCAGCTTGGCCCCCTGAAAATACGGTCGCGTTTCGGTCGCAAAAAATTTTACTGCCTTTTTTTCCTTTTGGCATAGGGCTGCCGCCATGGCTAATTCGCCGCTGACGTTGCAATGGGTCAAAACAGAATCCCCGTCTCGGGTGAGCGCCGCGATTTTGGCAACCCTCTCCAGCCGTCGATAACGGATGCCCTGAATAAAGCCTTCAATATTTTTCTCAAGATAAGAAGAAATATCCACATCCTCTTTAAAGGCTTTATGAGTCCAACCCACAACAATCGAGGTGACATCCGCAAACGGAAACGTAGGACGGCTTGCATTGAGTGCCTGGGCAATTTTTTCAACAGCTTGCACCAATGACTGACCTTTAAGCTTATTACGCTTTAATTCCACCAAGAACGTGTTTAAGACCACAAGAAACTGCCCGAAGGCGCGGGTTTTCATTTCCCGAATGACCTTGACCGCCTCTTTGGTGTTCTTAACAGGGATATACTTGACCTTTGTGGGTATCAAGGTTTCATCCAAGACATACAGGACTTTGTCTTTGATGTACGCCGGCCAAAATAAGGGAGATTCATTGGTCGCCATAAGTGGTTGTCTTTCTTATTTCCCTTCCAACTGCTTGATCAGATTCAGCGCAATAGTAATGAGCGAACCTTCCGACATGTAATAATCCGGATTCATAAATCCCATCTCCCCTGTCATAATATTATCGCTGACGGCGAGAATTGAGACTGCCGGGATTTTATAAAGTTGGGCAATTGTCAAAAATGCAGAGGACACCATGTCAACACCAATAGCGCCGTTATCAACCGCCTTATTAACATGCTCTTTTGTTTCCCTTAAGATCGCGTCCGTGGTCCAAATCTTTCCCTCATGCACTTTATTCCCCATTGGAGCAATAGCATTCTGAGCAATTTTACTGATCGTGGATGTCAGTTTTGCATCTGGTTTGGTTTCAAAGTCCGAAGCAACATAATAGGGCGTGACGCCATCGCCGCGCACGCAGCCGGTTGCCACAATCAGATCTCCAATCTTTATATCACCGCGTAAAGCCCCGCAGCTGCCGATACGGATGAGATACTGAACCTGGGCGCTGCATAAAATTTCTGTCGTAATGGAGGTGTCTGCCGCAAAGCGCCCGCCATTGATTCCCGTCACCTTTACACCCAAATAGGTACCTGTATACATTGTGTATTCCATAAAGGAAAAATTCTTAACAGGATTTTCAATCTTCTTCATGAGACCGTCCAAACGCTCCTTGGGACCGGGAACAATCGCATATTTGCCGACATCCTGCGGGCGCAGTTGCACCATTCCCATCAAATCTTTTCCTGTCATATGAACATCACGCTGCATGTGCTCAGTTTGTGTGGACATAAGTAACCTTTCTTTAAACCATGGTTTGCATTTGTTTAAGCATTTCTTTATCAATCTTTCCCGTGCGGTTCTTGGGCAAGCTTTCTTTAAGTTCAATATGATGGGGAACCTTAAAATTAGCCAAATGGGATTTAAGAAAATAGCGCAACTGATCACCGGTCAATTGGGATTCCGGCTTTAAAACAACGAATGCCTTGATCATTTCTCCACGTAAGGCATCGGGAGCTCCGATTACAGCGGCTTCACTCACTTCTGGATGCTTACAACACGCAGCTTCCACCTCAGGAGCATAAACGATTTGGCCGGCCACTTTGATCATCTCTTTCTTTCGCCCAACAATATAAAGATAGCCTTCGTCATCAAAGCGTCCTAAATCACCGGTATGAAACCACCCGTCGGACATTAACGATTGCGTCGTCTCGGGATCCTTGTAATAGCCATCCATGACCACCCAGCCGCGGATCACAATCTCACCTGTTTGACCTGCCGGAAGCTCACGCTTATTCTCATCAAAAATTTTGATTTCACACAACGGAGAAACTTTGCCAACACTTTCTATCTTTTTGCTGCCCAGCGGAGTAACTGTGTTCGGAGGACACGTTTCGGTCATTCCCCACCCGTTTAATAACTGAGCATTAGGACAGTATTGGTGGAAGCGTTCTAAAATTTCAGGAGAACTGGGCGCACCGAAGACCACGACCCATCGCAAAGACGATAAGTCAAACTTTTCTAAATTTTTCAGTGTCAGTAACGCCGTATACATTGCCGGTACAATATGAAAACATGTCACCTTGTATTGTGGGATGTGCCTCAGAAAATCGATGGGATGAAACCGGTCCATAAGAACGACCGTGATTCCAAAGACAATGCAATTTTGAATGTATATAAATCCGCCAATGTGACTTAATGGGATGGCACACAACTTAACGTCGCGTTGGTTTAAATCCACAAAATGTTCCATGGCCTTGGGGGAACCGTCCAGATGCCGATAATTTAATAAGACACCTTTAGGCTTTCCTGTGGTGCCTGAGGTATACAAAATCATGGACGGCCATCCCGGATTGATTTCGATTTTCTCAAAGCGATTTGAAGCGTTCTTCCTCTGGGAATCCAGGGAGACTTGCGACATCGAAAGATCATTCCCCTCTATTACTATGACCTTATTTAATGAGGCCAGATGGTCTTGTATTCTTTGCAAAGAAACATCTGGTTTTGATTTGCCAATCAAAAATGCCGCTTCGCAATGCCCTAAACAGGAAATGATTTCATCCTCTTTGAGTTGAAAGTCTAACGGAACCACCACAGCTCCCAAAGAGAGGAG
>JAEUSC010000179.1 GCA_016789035.1 Candidatus Omnitrophota bacterium | reverse complement strand
TGGGGATTTTGTATGAAGCTAATGGAACGTCTTCGGACTTGAATGATGCCTTTATCGCTTACTCCCGGGCTTATCAGATATATGAACAAGATAACGGCAATTTCTTTGATGGTGCAGTTCCGCGGCTTTTGAAGGAAAACTTATTGACCCTCGCTTATTTTATGGGAGGAGATTCCTACGGACAGTATGGATCGGCCTTAAAAGGAATTCCTCTGGTGACATTGAAAGAAAAGAAAAAGAAGGCTGAGGTATATTTAATTCAATACATAGGATTCTCGCCTGTCAAAGTATCCACCGTTGTGCCTGTTCCTTTTGATGCCCGGCATATCACTCAAGTGGCATTTCCCAAGTATGTTTCTCGCTCTACTGAAATAGAGAGCTCTGATTTCTCTGCCGAAAAGTCAGATCAGCTAGCGTATGTTCAGCCAACATTCATCGGACAAAATATTGACGGATTGGCCCAGCGAGTTTTGGAAAGTCATAAGGCAGAATTGTTGGCAAAAGCGGTGATTCGTCCCGCAGCAAAATATGTGGCTGAACGCGCGATTTCCAAAGAAGTGCAGGATAAATGGGGCAACGGAGCAGCGTTTGGTTTTAATATCCTAAGCAGCTTATATAATCTTACAACGGAAAGAGCTGATATAAGAAGTTGGCAGTCTCTGCCAGCGCAAATTAGGATTGCAAGACTTTTGCTGGACCCCGGCGATTACGAGTTCTACGTTCAGACTTATGCATCAGGTCGGCATCGGTTAAATAAGGTCAGTCTGGGCAGGGCTACTGTGGAGGCTGGCGAAAAGAAATTCTTTCTATTTCGAAACTACAGGTGAGTGATGCAGAGTATGTTCACTTATTGTAAGATACGTAGACATTAATTTAGACATGGTTGATTGTTTAAGGAGGTGTTATGCGAAAGTATAGCTTATTATTTATGCTGACGGTGCTTGCGATAACGGGATGTACGACAACACAACAGGGAGCTTCCATTGGTGGGCTTTCCGGAGCCGCGCTAGGGGGTATCATTGGACATCAGAGCGATCACGGCGTTCAGGGGGCAGCCATTGGAGGGGCGGTAGGCGCCGTAGGCGGTATGCTTGTCGGTGAGAGGGTAGATCAGAAATTTTGTCCAGCTTGTGGACGTGCCTATCCCTCTGATACCCGATTTTGTCCGATCGATGGGACGGAATTAAAACAAAAACAATGATGGTTTGTTAAGCAATATGCTTAATGTTTTTACATTAATATTCTTTATGACTGTTTTGTTCCTGGAAAGTTTATAGACAGGTGTTTTAAATTCCTTTAGAATGTGGGCTGTCTTTGAAGACTAATGAATCGGAGAATTATGAAAATATTGATTGTTGATGATTCGGAATTGGACCGCAGGCTTCTTATCAGAGTCCTGCAAAAAGCAGACATAAAAAATGAGATCCTTCAGGCTACGGATGGCGAACAAGGATTACACACTCTTGCCTCTAACTTTCAGGAGATCTGTGTTGTTCTTCTCGACTGGCAAATGCCAAAAATGAACGGAATTGAAGTTCTTGAGGGCGTGGCCAAGGTTCCCGCCGTTTGTGATGTTCCGATCGTTATGGTCACAGCATCCGGTTCAGAGGATAATAAAAAGCTTGCCTATTCCGTTAATCCCAAATTGGCTGGCTATATTGTAAAGCCTTACAAGCCCGATCAACTGATTGAAGCCATTAAACCATTTCTTAAATAAGATTATCAGCCTGGGTATTTCTGGGCAAAATGGGAGTGACGCTTGAACGAAAATGAGCATAATTTGTTCAAGAAGATGGTCAAGTACGGCAAAAATCTCCGTTTAGGTTTTGCGCAGCGGCGTGTGTTTTTGCGGGAGGATCACAGTTCCCCACTTTTTACAATGTCTTTGGGTTTGGCTGTTGCTGTTCGGAAGATCTTCCGGGAAAAGGCACAGATCAGGTTGTCGCGAGAGCCTATCATTGAGAAGAAACCCATCACGCATTTCATGCGCCGGATGCGCGTTGATCCAATGGAGAAATTCAATGCCCCCACCGTTGTGTCGTTCATTCATTTTTATAAGAATCAAAAGGACATGGAATTAAGAAAGCCCGCGGGAGTTTTATTTTCCTACATAGAACTTGCCCAGCTTTCTCATTTGTTAAAACTCCTTGAGTATCCCGAAATAGACGAGGATGATGAAGAACAAGTCGAAGATGCTTGCGGTGCGGTATGCAATATCATTGCGGGATATTTTAAAACGGAGTTGGTTGCCTTGGGTTATCCTCAGTTGGAGATGAGTGTCTTTAACAGTTATATCAATTCCGTCGTTGATGGAGTCGATTATCCTCAAAAAGCAACTTACAAATATGAAATTGGATATGAGGTTGCTGGTCATAAGAAGCTTGTCACGGAAATGGTTATGGCGCCTTTAACGAGAATGCCAAAATAGATTTAGCCTATCGCGTGCGGGTTCCGATACAACTATTTAACTAGGCGGGTTATGTCATTGCGCACATTTTTTAATATAAAGAATTTATTCGGCAAGGGTCACGAAACCATTGAGCAAGAGCTTAGTGCTATTGGAATTCAAACGCCCGTCCAGATCTTACATAATGTATCGTATGAGGAGTTGTTCCAACATGAGACAGATCAGAAGCT
>JAEUSC010000175.1 GCA_016789035.1 Candidatus Omnitrophota bacterium | reverse complement strand
TTCATAATTTTCCGTTAATTTTTTTAAAACAAATTATCACAAAGGTGTACGCTTCGCAACAATTACGATTCCAGAAGCTGTAACAGCAAATTTTTTTCGTTCCTCCTCGATATCAAAACCAATCATCGTGTTAGGCGGGATATAATTGTCCTTATCAACAATGGCATTCTGAATCTTCGCCCCTTCCGCAATCACTACGCCTTCCATAATCACAGAGTTGACAACTTCTGCCCGTTTTTTAACATGAACGTTTGACGAGAGTACCGAACGGACCACCCGGGCCCCCTCAATGACGCAACCGCTGGCAATAATAGCATCTTCTATCAAACTAGGATTCGCTGCTTGACCTTCGTCCTGAGCGGTAATCACCTTGATGGGCGGATATTGATGGTGGTAAGTTCTTAAAGGCCAAGACTTTTGATTTAGATTAAATTTTGGGTTCTGACCCAACAAATCCATGTTGGCCTGGTAATAGGCATCGCGCGTTCCTATATCACGCCAATAAGTGGATACGTTTTCCTCATCATTAAACTGGTAAGCCAGGACTTTTGAACGTTTTGCAATCATCTGCGGAATAATATTTTTTCCAAAGTCGTGGCCAGAGTCGGAGTGTTTAGCATCCAGTTCCAACTCATTCAAAAGGACCGCGGCATTAAACAAGTAAATGCCCATTGAGCCATAAATCTGATCTGGTGTGCCAGGAACAGTTTTGGGCTGCGTAGGCTTTTCTTGAAAACCTGTTACCTGATTCTTACCATCAACTTCAATAACCCCAAAATTTATAGACTCCTCTTTCGGCATGCGAATGCACCCTACTGTCATGTCCGCTCCGCGCTCCATGTGATATTCGATGAGCTTGCGATAGTCCATCTTATAAATATGATCTCCGGCAAGAATCAAAATGAGTTTAGGATCATAATCCTGAATAGCGTAGATGTTCTGATACAAAGCGTCGGCTGTGCCTTTATACCAATCCGCTCCGATGCGTTGCTGCGCGGGAATAATGTCTATAAATTCTCCCAATTGGTTGGAATAGATGTTCCAGCCTTCCAGAAGGTGTCGCTGGAGGGAGAATGACTTGTATTGGGTAAGCAAAAAAATTCTTCTCAGCCCAGAATTAACACAGTTGCTTAATGTAAAATCAATAATACGGTAGATCCCTCCAAACGGGACCGCGGGTTTAGCCCTATCGCGGGTCAGAGGATTAAGCCGCTCGCCTTTTCCACCAGCCAGAATAAATGTTAGAACGTCTCTCATATCAACCTCGACTTACTGCTTATTATTGGGATCCGCCGACAACTTTGACAATTTTGCGGAGCATTTCTTTGCAAAGGGCCCCTTGGAGTCCAATGCCAGAGAACGTTCAAAATGCTTTCTGGCCTGCTCCACGTTGCGCATAACCAAATGTGTACGGCCAATTTTATAATGGATCTCGGCAAGCTCTTTACCGCCATACAAGGCCTTTTGATAAATCACCAGCGCACGGTCATACACCTTTTGTTGAAACATAATATCACCGATTTCCACGAGTTCAACGCTGCTGTCCGGGGCCATGCCAACAGCCTTGCGAAGAAACTGTCTGGCCTTTTCAATTTTCCCCATCCGGGCAAAGACCCTCGCCATAGAGTAATAATTCGTGGCGTCCGTGGGCGAATTGCGCGAGGACTTCTCAAATTGTTCAATGGCATGCTCATAGTCACCGATATTTTCATAAGCCACACCCAGCTTTCCGCGCAGTGCCGAGTCCGTCGGGGCCATGCTGCAGGCAATTCGATAATTTATAAATGCCAGTTGATATTTTTTCTGCTTTTCATAAACTTTTCCCCGCAATTTATAAATCTCAATGGCTTGCGGATAAATCTTCTCAGCTGATTCCATTTCCTTTAAAACCAGATCGTATTCTTTGAAGGCAAACAAAGTAAAACCCCGGTTGATTTCAGCAGCCGGAAAGATCGGCTTGACACCAAGTTTCTTTAAATTAAATTCCGGGGGCACCCAAGTTTTAAAGTCGATCCGGAACCGATTGATCAATTCCTTATTTTGCGGAATATCCTTAAGCATAATCATCGCATCCCTGTCAAAATAAACAGGCACCCACTCCTTTTTCTCGCTAAACATTACCGCTGTTTTATCCGGAATTTGGTGAATATTGAAATTTAAGAAGGCCCCCGTAAAATTATATTTTGCTGAAAGCTCATCAAACAGCTTGGATTCCCCTTCTCCCCAAAGTTTCAAATATTGCTTGGTAAAGAATTCGGAACCATACACCTCAGTTCGTCCATCAATAAAAGGTTTAATATTCGGATAAGTGCGTCCGATCAGATACGCGCCTGAATTAAAATCATTAAAGAAGTTTCCTTTTACCTTGTTTTCCACGAGAA
>JAEUSC010000135.1 GCA_016789035.1 Candidatus Omnitrophota bacterium | reverse complement strand
TATTAAATAAGGAATTTTAAAATTTATGGCAAGAAAAGCATTAGTCAACAAAGCCTTAGAAAAACCAAAGTTCTCGGCTCAACAGCATAACCGGTGCACGATTTGCGGTAGACCTAAGGGTTATTTGCGTCGTTTTGGTATCTGCCGCATTTGTTTTAGAGAGTTAGCCTCTCGTGGCGAAATCCCGGGTGTAAAGAAAGCAAGCTGGTAAATTCATCAAGAAGGGTTTTTATTATGTCATTTTCAGATCCTGTATCGAACATGTTAACAATCATTCGCAATGCTGTTGAAACACGCAAGGAAACTGTCGATATTCCTGCCTCAAAGCTGTTACAAGAGATTTTGGGGATTTTGAAATCCGACGGATACATTGCTGATGTACGTCTCCTGAAAGACAGCAAACAAGGGACGCTCAAGGTATATTTAAAATATAACACGGGCAAAAAGGCCGCAATCATGGGGCTGAAGCGAATTTCCAAGCCAGGTCTGCGAGTTTATGCTCCAGGAGATAAACTTCCCAAAGTATTAAACGGTTTAGGAACTGCAGTCATTTCAACATCCAAGGGCGTCATTACCGATCGTGAAGCGCGTAAGCTTAACGTCGGCGGTGAAGTGCTCTGTTACGTGTGGTAAAGGAAATTGTTATGTCAAGAATTGGTAAAATTCCATTAGAAATTCCCAAAAGTGTTAAAGTTGCGATCAGCGGACAGGCCGTTTCTGTTGAAGGGCCCAAAGGAAAATTGGCGTACCAGTGTCCCTCAGGCATTACTGTTGAACAAAAAGATGCTAAAGTTTTGATTGCTCGGAAAAGTAATTCTAAACAAAACTCTGCGGATCATGGGACAACCCGCGCTATTTTACGCAATATGATGCATGGGGTTTCCGAAGGTCATCGTAAAGATCTTGAGATTCAGGGAGTTGGTTTTCGCGTAGCTGTACAAGGGGATAAATTGGTGATGAATTTAGGCTTTAGTCATCAGATTGAGTATGTAATCCCTAAGTCGGTTAAAGTCACAGCCGCTAAACCTACAGAAATTTCTATTGAGGGTGTCGATCGGCAGGTTGTTGGTCAGGTCGCTGCCCAAATTCGTGCAAATAAACCGCCAGAGCCTTACAAGGGTAAAGGTATACGTTACGTCGGTGAAGTTGTCAAACGCAAACAAGGTAAATCTGTAACTAAATAAAAAATATGTTAAGTGCTAACGAACAACAGAGACTCAATCGTCACGCCCGTATTCGAAAAATCATTTCTGGAAGCACGGAGAGACCCCGTCTGTGCGTACACCGCAGTATCAAAAACATCCAGGCTCAAATCATTGATGACTCGACGGGAAAAATCATTGTAGGAAAATCAACATTGGCTAAGGACATCCGCACCAAACTTAAGTACGCTGGCAACATTGAAGGCGCTACCGCATTAGGTGAGGCTTTGGCCGCTGAAGCATTAAAAAAGGGGATCAAGAAAGTTTGTTTTGATCGGGGCGGGTATTTGTATCATGGTCGCGTAAAAGCCTTTGCAGAGGCTGCACGTAAAGCCGGTTTGGAATTTTAAGGATATAAAACTTATGGGAAAAGATTTTGCAAAGAAAGATGAAATAAAGGCGCCAGTTAAGGGGCGAAAAGATCAACGATCTGGAACAGGTGCTGCTGATGATTCTACGGAAGTTGTAGAGGAAGGTTCAGATGCGTCAAAACCGGCGGGCCCCAGGAAATCCGGCTTTCGTCCACGAAAACCGGTTGAATCAGAAAGTGGATTGATCGAGAAAGTTGTTGCCATCAACCGTGTGGCTAAAACCACAAAGGGCGGTACTCGTTTAGCCTTTAGCGCTTTAGTTGTGGTCGGAGATGGAAAAGGCAAGGTTGGTTTTTCTTTAGGCAAGGCTGGTGAAGTTGCTAATGCCATTAAGAAGGCTCTGAATGGTGCGAAGCGAAGCATGGTTAAAATTCATATGCGAGGCACCACCATTACTCATGAAGTTTTAGGTGAGTGCGGAAGCGCGAAAGTCCTTTTAAAACCCGCATCGGAGGGTACTGGCGTTATTGCAGCAGGTCCCGTACGTGCGATTTGCGACGGTGCCGGCATTACGAATATATTGACGAAATGTCATCGTTCTAATAATCCTATCAATGTTGTTAAAGCTGCGTTTGAAGGATTAAGCCGGTTAAAATCAATGGATGAAATCAACGTAATCACTGAGAGCTAATTATGTTTGTTCATGAATTAAAATCTCCCCAAGGTTCACGTAAACGAAGAAAAATTGTTGGACGAGGAAGAGGATCTGGCCATGGTAAAAGATCAGGTCATGGTCAGAAAGGTCAAACATCACGCGCCGGGCGAGGCATTTTATTCAGCCTGGAAGGCGGACAGATGTATCTTATTCGTCGTCTTCCTAAGGTTGGCTTCAATAGTCGCCGACCCGTCATTTATCAGACTATTCCGCTGAGTGAACTCAATGGATTTAAGGACGGCGATGTAGTTAATGCACAAGCGTTAAAAACCAAGGGATTAATCAAAACGATTCGTCGGCCTGTAAAAATTTTAAATTCCGGAGAACTTTCCAAGCGACTGACAATTCAAGTTCAAAGCTTTTCTAAGACAGCTGAAGAGAAAATAGTCAAGGTTGGCGGAAAAGCGGAAAAAATTGAATTGGTTTTAGCGAAGTCGTAACTAATTATTTATGCTTTCTTTATACATCAAAGGAATTTCCAACTGTTTTAAAATACCTGAATTACGCAAGAAATTGCTCTTTACCATAGCAATAATTGCGGTTTACCGTGTTGGGTGCTACGTTCCCACACCCGGTATTGATGGTGTGGCGCTCAGCGAATACTTCCGCAGAATCACGGAAACAACAGGCGGAGGCGTCTTTAGTATTATGAACATGTTCTCAGGTGGCGCTCTGGCGAAGCTCACGTTATTTTCTTTGGGTGTGATGCCTTATATATCAAGCTCAATTATTATGCAACTTTTAACAGCTGTTATTCCAGCGCTTGAGAAACTTTCTAAAGAGGGGCAAGCTGGGTATCAGAAAATTAATCAATACACACGTTATGGGACATTAGCATTGTCCCTGATTCAATCCTATTTTATTGCTCTTTGGCTTCAGAGCCCGCAGGCGTTTCAAGGATTACAGGTTGTTAGTAAGCCGGGAATTGGGTTTTGCATGACAACGATGATTACATTAACCTGTGGCTCCATTTTATTAATGTGGTTGGGCGAACAAATCCAAGCCCAGGGTATTGGTAACGGAATGTCGTTGATTATTACGGCAGGTATTCTTTCCAATGCTCCAACAGCCATGCATACACTGATGCTCATGTTAAATCCAAAGACGCCTGGCGCAGCCCAAATACAACCGTTAACTCTTTTAATGATGATTGTATTCTTGATCCTAGTTATTTTGGGAATTACCATGATTACTCAAGGGCAACGTCGCATCCCAGTTCAATATGCACGACGTATGGTGGGTAATCAAATGACCCAGGGACAGAACTCATTTATTCCTCTTAAGGTGGATACTTCCGGCGTTATCGCAATAATCTTCGCCCAGTCATTGATTTTATTTCCTGCGACACTAGCAAGTTTTATTCCTTCGCAAACTTTTCAGAATATTGCTCATGTTATACATAGAGGGGCCGGCTGGTATTATGTTATTTTTGCATTTTTAATTATCTTCTTCTGTTATTTTTATACGGCGATTGTTTTTAATCCTGTTGAAATTTCTGAAAATATGAAAAAACATGGTGGTTTTGTTCCAGGTGTTCGGCCGGGACAAAACACTGCGGATTACTTGGATTTTGTCATGACACGTATCACGTTAGCTGGGGCTATTTTTATTTGTGTGATTGCGGTTATGCCTGAAATGATTATGGCTTCTTTTAAGGTTCCTTATTTGGTGGCTTCGTTCTTCGGTGGGACTGGCGTTCTTATTTGCGTGGGCGTCATGTTGGATTTTATGAAGCAGGTTGAATCTCATCTGCAGATGCATCATTATGAGGGATTCATGAAAACCGGTCACATTAGGGGGAGACGATGAAAATTGTTTTGTTAGGACCCCCGGGGGCTGGAAAAGGTTCTGTGGCAGCATTAATCAAAGATGAGTATAAACTCTTGCATATTTCGACAGGGGATATCTTAAGAGAAGAAATAAAGAAAGAAAGTCCCCTAGCTAAAGAAATAAAAAGTTACATTGAAAAAGGCGCCTTGGTACCTGATGAAGT
>JAEUSC010000103.1 GCA_016789035.1 Candidatus Omnitrophota bacterium | reverse complement strand
GTGCGAATCCGTGCGGGGGATTAAATCAGGGGAGGAGTAGCGTATTCTTCGAGTATACCCTGGCATAATTGAACCTTTTTGTTCTTCGTGCATACTGGAAAAAATATTTCTGATGGGTTCTTCAATGTCTTATTTAATGTTGTTGGCTTAGAAAAAGGAGTGCAATGTCTTCAGACAAGAAAAATATTTATATTGTTGATGACGACGAGTCGGTCTGCCGTGCTCTTAAAACACTGTTAGTAACTTTTGGTTTTGAGGTTAAGACGTTCAATTCAGCCAAGGTTTTTTTTGAGACGGTGACTAATGATGAACCCGGTTGTTTGGTTTTGGACATTCATATGCCGGGTGTGGACGGCTGGGCCGTGCAGAAGAAAATTCTTGAGTCAGGATCAACCCGCCCCGTTATTTTGATTTCTGCCGAGAAACAGGAAAATGCCGCCGACCGTGCTTTGAAAGTGGGGGCGGTGGGTTTCTTGCAAAAACCGTTTAACGGTCAGACGCTGGTGGATCTGATCAATGGTGCCACAGGCAATACAAATGTCACGAATAATCAGTAAGAACGAGAACGTCTGGCGATGGTCCGTTGCCTAAATAAATTACAGGGGATCTTTATTTAGACTACAATATAAACATCCAACCACAGAAGCATCCATGCGGTCGATAAAGAAAATAATGACTAAACAGAAGAAGGCGCGAAAAGTTTCAAAAGAGATCCTTGTTGGTTCAGGAGCTGCCAACCCCTTTAAGAACAAACAGGAAAAAGTAAAAGGGCCTCTTCTGAAAAAAGTGACCCGTACCCATCTGGAAAAGAAAATCCGTCAGCAAACGGACGAACTGGAGATCAGAAGCGGGCAATTGAAGCAAGGGGCTGACAGGGAAAAGTTTGCCGAAGAGCAAATCCATATCCGGACCAAGGCGATGGAAGCCACCTCGGACGGCATCTTTATCATCGATGCCAGGAAGCCGAACTTCCCTATTATCTACGTCAATCCGTCTTTTCAGAAGCTGACCGGTTATATGAAAAACGAGATCATCGGGAAAGATTATTTCCTGCTTTACGGGGCTGATGCCGATTTGCGTGTCGTTGACGAGATCAAACAGGCTATGCGCAAGCGAAAATCCTTTCACGGAGAGATGCTCAATTTCCGCAAGAACGGCAAAAAATTTTGGAGCCTTCTGCGCATTGCCCCGGTAAGGGATACTAAGGGGGCCATCAATCATTATGTTGGGATTCAAACCGATACAACATTGATGAAGCAGAGAGATCTGGAGATCGAGGAACAGCGTGAAGAACTTTTGCACGTGACGAGAGTCGGAAAGCTCGCGGAATTTGTCTCGTCGCTGGCGCATGAGATCAGCCAGCCTCTGACGGCCATCCTTTCCTATGCCCAGGCCGCCCAGCGTATGCTCGGCGATAGAGAGACCCAAATTCAGGAAATCCTGCATTATATTATCAATGACGATCAGCGGGCCGCCGAGGTCATCAGGCGGCTACGGCTGCTGCTGAAAAAGAGCAAGCCCACATTTGAGTCCCTGGACATTAATACACTTATTCACGACACGGTTAAGCTCATTATGGCCCACATCACGATAAGAACTAAAGTTGTTAAATTCGCTTTGGAAAGTCACCTTCCCGCCATTGTAGGCGACCGGATCCAATTGCAGCAGGTGCTTTTGAATCTGATCAGCAACAGTCTGGAGGCGATGGAGATAAGTCATGATTCCCGCGACCTCTTGATCAGAACATCATTTAAGGATGTCGACACGGTCATGGTGGAGGTTAAAGATTCCGGATCTGGAATCTCGGCCGAAGACATGAACAGACTGTTCACCCATTTTTTTACCACCAAGCCCAATGGTCTGGGGATGGGATTGGCCATCAGCCGCTCTATTGTTGAGGCGCACGGCGGACACCTGGATGCGCAGAACAATCCCGATCGCGGCGCCACGTTTTATTTCACCATTCCTATCGGAGGGATGTCCCATGACTGATCTGCATTCGATCATCTATGTTGTGGATGATGATGTCTCTATGGGCAGGGCGCTGGCGTTATTGTTGAGATCGTACGGATTTAATGTCGAGGTATTTATAAAAGCTGCTGATTTCTTATCGTTTAAGCACCCTAAGGTGCCGTCATGTTTACTTCTTGATATCCGTCTGCCGGATATCGACGGGCTTGTGCTCCAGGAAAAGATGGTGCAGCAGGGGATCGGTATCCCGATTATTTTTATCACAGGACACGGCGATGTGCCCAAGAGTGTGAAAGCGATCAAAGCCGGCGCCATAGACTTCTTTATCAAGCCTTTTACCACGGCCAAACTTCTCGACGCCATTGCGCTGGCCCTTGTGGAAAGCAAATCCAAGAATAAAAAACAGGCCGAGACGGCAAAGATCTGGCGCAATATCAAAACGCTTTCTCCCCGGGAGCTTGAAGTCTTCCGTTTAGTCGTGAGTGGAATGTTAAACAAACAAATTGCTACAAAGCGGGGAACGGCCCTCCAGACGATCAAAGTTCACCGCAGCCGGGTCATGCAGAAAATGCAGGCCAAAACAGTCACAGAACTCATCCGCATGGCTTCCAAAGCCGGTATCACCTCTTTACAGGATTGACCGTTTTCTCCGTCGAAAGAACGCAGTGTTATACCTCGGTACAATTGATGTTTCCCGCCTTTACTCTAGAATACCCCTGTGCAGACAAGCGAATCGCAACTTAAGCAGAACTGTGTAAAGCAGGAAAACAAGAAGCAGGTTTATATTGTGGATGATGACCAATCCGTGAACCGCGCCCTTAAATTCCTTATGGTCAGTCATGGGTTTGCGGTGGATACGTTCTCTTCTTCGGAAGAATTCTTTAGTGCGATACCGAATAGTGCTCCGGGATGTTTAATTTTAGATATTCATATGCAGGGCTTAAGCGGATGGCAGGCGTATCGAAAACTTAAGCAAACAGGGTGCAGTCGCCCGGTCATTATGATCACGGCGGATAGAAACGGCGGACTTAAGGAACGGGCTTTGGAAGCAGGGGTCGTGGGTTTATTACAGAAGCCGTTTAGAGATCAGGAGTTGGTCGATCTAATCAAAAATGAGTGTTAAGCGGAAGCCAACTTTCATTTTGAAATTGACGGTCCTTACCGTACATACATCAGGAGAGGCGGGCAAGATATGAAAAGAGATTATTTTATGCTGGTTTTGGTTATATTTTTAACGACTTTGATCGTCGGTTGCAACATGCTCAAAGGCGCAGGAACGGATGTTGAGAATGCAGGAAAAAGCATCCAAAAGACCGTTGAACATAATGATTAGCGAAATGTTAATAGATCAGAATAAGGAAGATAGGGATGAAGTCCTTCAAGATTTTATGTTCATGATTTTTGCAGTGGTCCTGATCGGGGGCGGTATTCTCTGGGGAGGTCCGGGAGCAGGAGCTGTGGCGGCGGGCATTGGATATGAAATTCAGGCCGAGGCGCATATGAGAATTTTAGACGAGGACCTTAAAGACGGAAAGATCACCCGGCAGTCCTACGATATTCAAAAGGACCAGATCCAAAGCGGTTCGCTCTTGAAATAGAAAGAAATATGCACATTCAGAAATAAAAAAACAGATGTTAAAAGAAGGTTCACATGATGAATTATGCCATTACGTTTTTTATTATTGCCATTGTCGCTGCGGTACTTGGATTTACCAATATCGCGGGCTCAGCCATTGACATTGCCAAGATGTTGTTCGTTTTCTTTTTAATTATATCGATTGCCGCGTTTATTTTCGGAAGGAGGAAGGTGGTTGTGTAATCTCGCTCAGCCACTCAACGGATAAAGAAAGTAATCTGTAAGCGTTTCAACAAATCATAAACATACAACCGTGTTAAGGAAGGTTATCCTATGAATCAAGATTATTTAAAAGTATTTTTCGCATTTACAACCGCAATCGTACTCACCGGCGCTTCAGCCTTTGCATCCGAGACGGATGGGCGTATTGAAGCTTCCGCCAAGGAATCGTACGTTTTCAAGACGTATCTCAAGGACGATTTAATTAAAACAGAGTCAAAAGAAGGTGTCGTCACATTGACGGGAACTGTGGCCCAGGAATCACACAAGTCCCTGGCTACGGAGACCGTGGCGAGCCTGCCGGGGGTCGTAAGGGTCGATAACCAGCTGATATTGAATGGGGATCAGCCTACCGAGAATTCAGACGGATGGCTCAGTATGCAGGTCAAATCGGCGCTTTTATACAACCGTCATGTGAGCGGCATTAAAACCCAGGTGTTTGTCACCGATGGGATCGTAACGTTAAAAGGGAATGCCGACAGCCAGGCCCAAAAGGATTTGGCCGGCGAATACGCTA
>JAEUSC010000090.1 GCA_016789035.1 Candidatus Omnitrophota bacterium | reverse complement strand
TTACTCTCCTTTAAATAGAATGAGGAAAGTATGCACTATGCTTCTTGAAAAAGCAAATTTGGAAAACAAACCTTAATGCAAGTTTATATTTTTGAACAGTTTACAATACATAATTTTTGTTAAAAAATCATAAGTAATAGCTGGTGCTCCCTGTCCAAGGTTAACAACTGTGCCAAAGGACAATTGTGACTCTGTAGTTTTAGGAGTGTGCATAACAGACAAATCAGAGCTAGCATTATCTGTTGTCGCTAAGTGACTGCTATCGGTACTCCAGACGCTTAAAAGAACTCTTTTCACATACACTTAATCTCTACCCGTGGTATCTGACGAATTTTTACCACGAGCTTCGCCTGTCCGATCGTTCACAGTTATGTTCACTCTCGGATTCGCCTCATCCCCGGCTTGACGCCGGGTTTTTTTGCGACAAAAAAAACGCACTATAAAAAACAATATAGTGCGCGTTATCGAACCCGTTAAAACCTATTTTTTATGACGCCTAAGTATTAATCCCGCCATTCCTAGGCCCATCAGCGTCAAGGTGGTAGGCTCCGGAGCAGTTGTCGTTGCTGGAAAGGCTTCATTATCTGACACAGATGGGGCATCCTTCAAAACGGCTACGGTATTACCCGTTTGATTTGAAGTAACTTTTAGTTCTTGCTGTCCTTCACTGACATCAGGATTCAAAGACGCCAGTTCTTGATCAAAATTCACACCGTCTTCAAAACCAATTTCCGTTTCCGTGGAAAGATTAGATTGCCTCTGGGAATTTACGGAAGACCAGCCGTCACTACGAAGACTGGAACTTCTAGTTTTTTTACCCATGGCAAAGGAGCACTCGCTGATGCACAACAATCCAAGAAAAAGAATGGCCGTTAATACCCGATATGATTTCATAGAAACTCCGTCTTTTTAATTTTTTGATTAATTTATCGAGATAAGTGGCGGCGAGTGGATTTAAACCACTGACCTGTCGGGTATGAACCGAATGCTCTATCAGCTGAGCTACGCCGCCAAACGATTGGAATCAAAATAACAATAATTAACGAAGGCTAAATTCTAATTTAAGTCTTTAAATTTATCAAGAAATTTCTTAACGCAAAATCACAAAGTCTATACAAATACTTCGACTGGACATGCTGGCCAATGCTACTCAACACACTACTCGATTTCCAAACGCGAAACACACATTAAAATCGATTTCGTATTTACGAGGGCGAAACTTTTAACAACTTTGGAACCTGCGGCAGGGAAAACTAAAAAAAGAAGATAATGGACAATAACGCAACGATAATCAAAAGAGACACAATGTAGAAATCGTTGAAATAAAAAAAATCAAAAAGCCGTTCCCCTCCAGTATATTCAAACTTTACGTTTTCATTTTCAACATCGCCGGATTTGCGAACGGCCAGGACTTCACTCTTCTTGAGTCGCAAGAATTGATCCGCAATCCGATAGGCTTGCAGCTTCTGAGTTTCAATTAAATCCATCACTTTTTTCTCAGATATTCCTAAAACCTGCGCCGTTTCTCTCACAGTAATAAATTGTTCGTTGGTCATTGCACTTTCCCTGAGGCCGCCCAAGAGTCAATCTTGACCCGTTCAAATTTCCATCCACTCTCATCCTTGATGGCAGGAATTTTTCCATTGGTGGCTAATTCAACAATGGCCGGCTCTTCTATCTCAAGATATTGTGCGAGCTCATCTACTGTTAAATAATCATCCAACATCTGACATTTACCTTGAAAAATGGCCCCTTCAACAATATTCAATTTTGGAGTCGAGATATCTCCCGATAAAATGGCGGTTGGCATAAGAACGAGCATTTTCTTGGCAATCACGTTGCCTTTGACTTTGCCTTCAATAACAATATTTTCACCATTGACATTGGCTTCCACAATCGCTGTTTGTGCAATTGTTAATATGCCTTTGGTAACTAATGAGCCGGAAAAATCTCCACTGATTTTAAGATTCACAGGTTCATTGAAGGCCATAGCCCCTTGCATAGGGACATTAATTTCAATGACCTTTTCGTCTTTCTCTTTTTCTTTAAGCTCTTTTTTCTCGCGAAATGGCATACCCATACTTCACCTCAAAAAATGACTACCGTTACTCTTATAGCACAAATGAATATCCAGTCAACAAGCCAGTTTAACCTCGCGGCTTGGAAAAAAGACGATATCCTAACCCCGCAATCATGGCGGCATTATCGAGGCAAAATGACATCGCCGGAAAGTAAACCTGAACGTCGAAAGACTTAGCCCGATCAAACATCCGCTCACGTAAGGTCGAATTGGCGGCAACCCCGCCACCAATCAATAAACTTTTGATTCGTCTTCTTTGACAGGCCAATAATGACTTATCGACCAAGACATCCACAACACTCTCCTGGAAGGAGTACGCCACCTTGGCAGGGTCAAAGCCATCAACAGATTTATTCTTATTCACGTAATTGTAAACCGCGGTCTTGACCCCACTGAAACTAAAATCATACGAATTGGGCATAGCTGCTCGGGGAAAACGCAGCTCCTTATTTATCCCCTGTTTTGCCAATCGGTCAATAACAGGACCTCCGGGATAACCCAAGTCTAAAATCCGGGCGACTTTATCAAACGCTTCACCAACGGCATCATCTTTTGTCTGTCCCAAAAGGTCGAAACGATTATAATCCTTAACATGATAAAGGCTTGAATGCCCACCAGAGACAACCAAACCTATAGCCGGCAACTGCGGCAAAGGGACATGTTTTTCACTTTCAAATCGTAAGAAATTTGCGTAAATATGGGCTTTGATATGATCGACATCAACCAACGGCTTTCCCAAAGAGTAACTTAAAGCCCTGGCAAAAGAAATCCCAACCAACAAAGAACCAATTAACCCCGGCTTTCTGGTGACCGCAATACAATCAACATCCTGTAAGGACAACTTGGATTTATCGAGCGCCTCACAAACCACATAATGGATCAATTCCAACTGGCGACGGGAGGCAATTTCAGGAATGATTCCACCGTATTGCTGGTGATCTTTGAGGCTGGAGGCAACAATATTAGACCGAACAAGCCAGCCGTTATTAACAACCGCCGCACCGGTTTCATCGCAGGATGTTTCTATTCCCAAAACATTCATTAGATTTTAATATATCGTTTAACGGTCACAAGCTCAATGCCTTGTTCCTTTAAGACAGGAATATACTTTTCAATGACCTGGAGTGTCAAAGAGCGGTCATGTCCAATAGCGATAGCCTTGCCATGCTTCTTGGCTAAACGGACCAAAGCCTCTAATTCCTTTTCAATGGCGGACGCCTCATTGACATTGTCCAAAAAGACGTCGCGAGCGGCAAACGGAAGATTCGCCTGCAGAGCCAAAGGTTCACAAACGGATTTGGCAGTCACCTTGCTATCCATAAAAAATAAACCGCGATGTTTCAACTGTTTAAAGACAGTAGTCATGACCATCTTATCTTCCGTAGCCTTAGAACCCATATGATTATTCACTCCGGAAACCAACGGCATCTTATCCAACGTATCCGACAGCAGACGGTCAATTTTAAGAGGTGACATGTCCGTTTTTAATAAATAATCGGGAGGATATTCATCCGAATTATTATGCGCTTCCATAGGCAGATGAAGGACGATTTCTTTACCCGCCTTATGCGCACAAGCCATCACATCGTCACTATGCGGCAAACTGGGAAGAACAGCCACTGTAATCGGATCGCTTATGCTCTGCAAATATTGGCAATTCTTTGTACTGTACCCCCAGTCATCGATGACCAAAGCCACGTAAGACTTCTTTTGTGACGGTGTCGCAACTTTCTTAGCGGTAGCTTTTACCGGGGCAACTGCGACCACGTCTACCGGCTTATCTTCCTCTTTAATCGGCGCCACTGACGAAGATTCAACAACAGGGCGGGATTTCTTCACAGGGACCTGACTGGGAGAGTGTGTCTTAGATGACGTTAGAACAAAATTTCGGAGGGACTCATTACTTTGATATAAAAAATAAAACTGAACGCCCACAAGTAGCAATAAAGCAAAAATGATAAAGTTTCTCAGGTCTTGTTTTTTACTTTTTCTGGCGGCCATTGATTAGTTGGCTCCCAAACGAGTAAAATTTCGATAGGTTCTTATCCCTTTAATCACATTCAAGGCAGCCTGCAGCTGATTATCGTCTTTATCCTTTTTGGAAAGAGCTGCCTGCTTTTCGTCAACAACCGCATGCGGCTTGGATTCGTCCTTGGGTGTAATTTCATCAAAAACTTTCTCAATATCTTCGGCCTTTTTCTTATCCTTTTTATCTTCAGCGTCTTCTTCTTCGGGAGGAGTTTTCCTTTCAACAACAACATCCGGAGTAATTCCTACACCATGAATCGATACTCCAGATGGAGTATAGTATTTGGCGGTTGTCAAACGAAGCCCTGACCCATCCGGCAAAGGAATAACCGACTGAACGGAACCTTTTCCAAAAGATTTTTCGCCAATAATAACAGCCCTCTTATTATCCTTAAGCGCCCCCGCAACAATCTCACTGGCAGACGCACTTCCCTTATTAATTAAGACAACAACAGGCAATGTCAAATAATCGGGGTTCTTATTGGAAGACTTATTAACCACGTTTTGAGCTTGATCCCGACCCTTCGTTGAGACAATCAATTGACCGTCAGGAAGAAAAAGTTCCGAAATATCGATAGCACTGCTTAAAAGACCACCAGGATTATTGCGAAGATCAACAATCAAACTGTCGATACCTTTGCCTTTCAACTCCTTTAGCCCTTTTTCAAATTCCTTAAAAGAATCTTCACGGAATTCCGTCAGGCGAATATAGCCGACATTATCTTCAACAACATGCACATCTTTAACATCCTGGATATGGATGATTTCGCGGGTAATCGTATATTCGTGAATACGCATTTCATCTTCACGAAAGACCGTTAATGCCACCTTGGTTCCGGGATTTCCACGCAATTTTTTAACCGCGTCACTCAAGGTCATATCACGGGTAATGTCCTTGTCAATTTTAACAATCTTATCTCCAGCCTGAAGACCAGCTTTCCATGCCGGTGTATCTTCAATAGGAGTAATGATTGTGAGCGATCCGTCTTTTGTTGTGATCTCAATTCCGATGCCGCCAAACTTCCCCTGAGTATCGGTCTTTAATTCAATATAATCTTCCGGTTCCAAAAATTGGCTGTGAGGATCCAGCGAAGATAACATCCCGCTTAAGGCCCCGTAAATGAGAGTTTTCGGGTCTTTTTCTTCCACATATTCCGCCCGGACGGTTGTCAGTACAGATGCAAACAATTCGACCTGAGCATAGAGATCGCTGCCTTTTTTCTTTTCAACTTCATTGAGGGCAAAAGTTGTCACGGAAAAAAATGCAATCATTCCCACAACAAGAGCGAAG
>JAEUSC010000069.1 GCA_016789035.1 Candidatus Omnitrophota bacterium | reverse complement strand
GGACGTGTGGAAATTTTCTTGGGAGATACGGCAAGATCCAAGGCTGTCCCGGCCCAAATCGGTATGGCGAGTGATCTGGTTATCGGTCTGGGAGTCAGTACGGCAGCGGCTGAATGTTATTTTGCAGGTACGGTTGCATTTCATGCCGATTTGACAAATTTCGGGCGCAATGAATTTGCCAATCGAGGGGACGGAGTTATCGTGTTTCGTGATGTATTTATGTTAGAGAAAGCGGTGATTGCTCGTATTACCGGTACCAACGCTTGGAAATATGAAGATTATAAAGGTTATTACATGGGGTTGGATCCGTTTATGGATGGATATTCTTCGAAAAGAATGGGGTATTTAATTAAACGGATGCGTGAGTATCTGGCCATGGGAGTTTCCCGTGAGGAGCTTTTACCGAAACTGAGCCGAGATTACGATACATATCTGCTATCTCAGGCCGATTGGGAAAAGATGAGCTGGAATTAATTATTTCATATGGAAATTGCTGCCTTAACATACCCATTTGATCATCGGATTTTGCTTACGCGAAAAAAGGCTCTGCGGGAAGAGTTACTTAAGAATTCCAATCTGCTCGAGAAAAGAGTGGCGATCTTAGGCGGTTCCACGACCGCGGAGGTCAGAAATCTTTTGGAGATCTTTTTGCTTAAGGAGGGGATCAAGCCTTCCTTTTATGAGTCCGAATACAATCAATATTATTCCGATGTTTCTTTTGAAAACCCCTCCCTTGCGGCTTTTAATCCCGACATCATTTATTTCCATACGTCGTTTGTAAATGTGAAGACGTTGCCCGTGCCGGGCCAATCGCCGGAGGCTGTGGATGATCTTGTGGCTTCAGAGACCGAAAGGTGGAAATCTTTATGGCGCCATTGTGCGCTTAGGTATCCTAAGGCCGCGGTGATCCAGAATAATTTCGAAGCGCCAGATATTCGCATTCTGGGAAATCTCGAAGGCATTTATCCGCATGGAGCTGTGTCTTTCATCCGGCGACTCAATGAGGCTTTGAGTAAGGAGATTGTCAGCTATCCTCATGTTTATATGAATGATATCGGCTATTTGTCATCCCTGCTTGGACTTGAACGCTGGTACGATAAAAATTTCTGGTTCTCTTACAAATATGCGATGAGTTTTGAAGGGATGGTCTTAACGGCACATAGTGCCGCTTTGTTAATTAAGGCAGTTTTTGGGGGGATGAGAAAGTGTTTGGTTCTCGATCTGGACAATACAATCTGGGGTGGTGTGGTCGGGGATGATGGTGTTGATGGATTGCAGATTGGTAAGGAAACACCGGTTGCCGAGGCGTACACGGATTTTCAGCGATATGTTAAAAAGTTAAACGAACGGGGTATTATTCTCGCCGTGTGTTCGAAGAATGATCCGGCCAATGCTAAAAGCGGTTTTCAACACCCGGACAATATTCTCAAGTTCGATGACTTCGCTGTCTTTAAGGCTAATTGGGAGAACAAAGACAAAAATATCCGCGAGATTGCCCAAGAGTTGAATATTGGTCTAGATGCTTTGGTCTTTGTCGACGATAATCCGGCCGAGCGAGTTTTTGTGAAGTCTCAACTGCCGCAAGTGGCCGTTCCTCCAATGGGAGATGATATTGCTCAATATAAAACGATCTTGGATCGTTCTGGTTATTTCGAACCGGCCGCCATATCTGATGAAGACTTAAAGAGATCTCAATATTATGAGCAGCAGAACAGACGTCAGATATCAGAAGAGTCATTCTCGGACTACGGAGATTTTTTGCGGTCACTTGAAATGAAGGCCGAGATCGCCTCTTTTCAGCCCGTATACATTGAGCGGATCACACAGCTGACAAACAAAACCAATCAGTTTAACCTAACGACACGTCGGTATACTCTTGCGGAAGTCAGTGCTATTGCCAATGATTCTCGTTACATTAAACTGCAGGGGAGACTCTCCGATAAATTCGGCGACAACGGTTTGATATCGGTTGTAATTGCGCAGCTGGAAGGTACAATGGCCCATGTGCAACTGTGGCTGATGAGCTGCCGGGTGCTCAAACGCGATATGGAGCTTGCGATGATGGATCGTCTTATTGAAAAATGCCATCAATGCGGAGTCCGTCAAATTAAAGGTTATTATTTCAAGACAGCCAAGAATGCAATGGTCGCGGAATTTTACAAGAACCTCGGCTTTTCATTAATGGAATCTCAAGAGAACGGGGACTCGATTTGGCTATACGATATTCCGGACTCCTATCAGAATCAAAATCGATATATCGAAACAGTTTCCGTAGCTCCTAAGGCAGAAAGTATTTAGGTCATTGATTTTAAGGAGAAAACAATGGAACAAAGTATTGTCGAACGGGCACAAAATGTTTTCAGGGATATATTTTCTAACCCAGCGTTGTCGATTACTCCATCAACAACGGCGAAGGATATTGAAGGCTGGGATTCTTTTACGCATATTACTCTTATCCTGGCCATGGAACGGGAATTCAAAGTGAAGTTTGGTTTAGGAGAACTTCAGTCTCTTACAAGCGTCGGCGATCTTCTGACGCTCATTGAGAAGAAAAATGCCTGAACACGCACTGCCCTCTCGGGATTTCAACTGGTACTGGCGCATCCCCATTGCAGTCTTCATAATTTTCTGTGTTTGTGAATGGCTGTTGTGGATATTTACACCGAATGCTTTTTTTTATCCCCGGGGGAGAGTCGCCCCTAACCTTCATTATGAAAGTACAATTCACGGCGATCTAAGCACGGGAAATATTTTCGTGACGCCGCAAGTTAGGCATTTTACATATATATCAGATGGATATTCAGCGCGTAACGATACGACCGTCCGTCGCGCCGACGCTATCCTTCTCGGCCAGTCATTTTCGGGAGGTGGCGGCTCCAGCCAGGAATTTATGCCCGCCCACCAGCTGTCGGAATTGACCGGACAGAAAGTCGTTAACAGCGCGGAACGCCAGGTCATTTTTCCAGGATATGATCAATTTCAGACGGCCGCCTTTATCCTCAAATTTAACAAACCTATTGAGACCCGTGTCCTTATTTTTGACGTGATGGATAATTTTTTGGTGGATGCACTTTCAGGTAAAACCATTGCCGAAAAAATCACTGATGTCATTGATCATGCGCAGGACTATCCGGCGTTAACGCCCGCTCAACGTTTCGCTGGTTTTAAGAAATATGTGAAGGACTATTCTCCACAGGCCATCGTTGCCCGTAAGCTTAAAACGTTGGTAAAGTCTGGTTTCTTGGAAGTCCTTTACAAGGCAAAGATTTTCAAGCGGGCAAGCCGAACCTTGGATTACATTGATCATGAAGGTAAGGTTTATGCCGTCCCTAAAATGACCGAAGCGCTCGCGAATTATCCACAAAGCACTGAAACGCTTGAGCAAATGGTAGAAGCCTTGGACCTTTTAAACCAGTTTGCGAAAAAGAAGGGGATACAGTTTCTGGTTACAATCACTCCGTCTAAAATGATCGCCTATAACCGCTATGTAGAGACTCCCTATAAAATTAAAGGATATGGGCCTGGGCAGATATTTTATGATCGCCTGACTCAACGCGGAGTTCAGGTGGTCATGTATCACAAAGAAATGATGGAAGCGGTGGACGCAGAAATGACCCGCGGTGGCCCGTTTGTTTACTGGCATGATGATGCCCACTGGAGTCCTTATGGAATCTCTATAGGTATGAAAAAGGTTGCCGAGAAACTACGGCCATTAATGAAGGATTCAGCAAAATAATTCTATGGTTTTCGTTAGTGAAATATTTTTGTTCTATTTTTTGCCTTTGGTTTTACTTGTCGCCTATTTTCTCCGTCGAAAGTCCGTGATCTTATATTTAGGCTGGCTTTCTGTTGCCAGTGTTGTCTTTTACAGTTGGGAAACCCCTTTTTATTTTCTTCTTATTGTGTTTTGCGTCCTGTCGAATTGGTTTTTGACCTCCCGCATGCACCAAAGCCAGGATGCTACTCTAAGACGCTCACTATTCTTGGGCGTCCTCATCCTTAATGTTGGGATGCTGATCTTCTTTAAATATACGAAATTTCTAGCGACGAATTTCAACCAATTGACAGGTGTGTTCGGTATTCAGCTATTTGATCCTGCATTTGGTGTTGGCCGCTTTATCAACAATATTGTTTTTCCGTTAGGCATTTCTTTTTATACCTTCCATCTTTTGAGTTACGCGATCGATCTGTATGTAAAGAAAATCACTCCCGCCCGTACCTTTATTGAATTTGTCTGTTACGTGACGTTCTTTCCGCAGTTGGTTGCCGGTCCGATCGTCCGTTATTCCGAAATTCAGAAAGATCTTGGGCGGCCGGAGACAAACCACGTCAATATTCAGGCGGGAACGGTCTTTTTTATCATAGGTCTGGCCAAGAAGGCATTAATCGCAGATTCTCTGGCACCCTTCGTAAACTGTGTGTTCGATGGCGGAGGCACGGGCAGCGGTCTTTTGACTCTTCTTGGTACAGTGGCTTATGCGTTTCAGATTTATTTTGATTTTAGCGGGTATTCGGAAATGGCCGTAGGAATGGGGCTTATGCTTGGGATCAAACTCCCGCAGAATTTTAATTCACCGTACAAATCCAAATCTGTTACGGAATTTTGGCGCCGTTGGCATATGACGCTTTCGTTTTGGTTTAGAGATTATTTGTTCTTTCCTCTGAGTATGCGTTATTTAAGTGCCGGTAACACCGAGCTTAATCGTTATCTGCCTGTGCTGATTGTGATGGTTCTGATCGGTTTTTGGCATGGGGCAGGGTGGACATTTTTTATGTTTGGTCTAATTTATGGTATTGCGCTGATTGCTGAAGATGTGCTGATTTTCAGAAAGAAGAAAAAAACCTCGGCGATAACCCAAATTTGGTTTTGGTGCGTGATGCTTTCGGCTTATATATTATTTCGTTCGACCGATCTAAAAGCTGCGGGAGGCGTTTTCCATACGATCTTTTTTAACTTGCTGAACAAAAGTTTTTTTCATGATGTCAAATCGCTCCCATTGGATGCGTTAATTGGGGGGGCTTTGATAGCGCCTGTTGCGTGGATGGTCCTTTTTCAGAAAAATGTGTATGAAATGGACAAGCGTTTAACGTTATCCAAGGCGATTTTATTAAGCGTGCTTTTTATTGTCTCGGTTTATTTTCTTTTGGCGCGGGATTACATTCCGTTTTTGTATTTTCAGTTCTGATTCTTTGAAAATGGGGGCACAATGCGCAGTTTTTCGATGGTCGATCAATATGGTTTTGCAAGACTTTCCGGCGATTATAATAAAATGCATGTGGATGCGGTTGCGGCCCGCCGCTTTATGTTCGGCAGACCTGTTGTTCACGGCATTCACTTGGTTCTTTTTGCCCTTGAGGAATGGGCAAAATTATTTAAGCAGCCTTTTACTGTGGCGTCTTTAAAAGTGAATTTTCGGAAGCCTCTTTTAGTTGAGGATTCCGTCCATTTGCAGGTCAAAGAAGAATCGGCTGGGCGCGTCTGTTTGAAATTGTTGAGAAATGAAGACTTGCTTACGGAAATAAATGTCTGT
>JAEUSC010000066.1 GCA_016789035.1 Candidatus Omnitrophota bacterium | reverse complement strand
GACTAAATTTTCTAGACCATGCGGCATATTTCTCAAGGCGCTGGCGAATCTGAGGTTTTTGCCATGTGGTTAAAGCCGATTTGATCGGGTACTTCAGAAAAGGAACAAAATTAAATGTAAATTCCAGCGGCTCATAATAATGGATGCTGGCCACCATATTGTCATCCATGAGCGGCTCCAAACATGGCACATCCTGCGCCCATCGGTTGCCTTCTACAAAAAGAATGTGATTGCGATCCACACCTCGAATCACAGAAATGAGTTTTTGATAAAAGGCCGTGAGTTTCTCATGGTCTTCAATGACAGATTCGTTAAGCAGATCGTAGCCCAAGACGGAGGGATTATCGCGATAACGATCCGCCAGAAACTCCCAGAGCGCAAAGACCCTTTTTTGAAAATTCTTTGACGCCCATAACCGCGCCCGGCCATCACTATCAGAATGCCAGTCGTGGTTTTGCGCCCCCGGGGCGGCATGCAGATCCAGAATAATCCCTAACTTATATTTTTTCCCCCAATCCAAGACGGTATCCAGATACTTCAAACCCTCCGGATCATAACTAAAAGGCTTGCGTTCAATAAGATTATGGTGAAACGGCACTCGTACGGAATTAAAACCAGATTTAGCAATAAACCGAAAATCGTCCTCACGAATGAAATTGTCCCGGAAAGTCCTTTCAAACTCGGCGAATGCTTGCGACCCGAGCGTCTTTGTAAACTCTTGTTGGAACTTAGCCACTCCCCTGTTGGGGGCGTGAAGGATATAACCTTCCATCATTAACCAGCCGCCCACATTGACCCCGCGCATGACAACGGGATTTCCTTGAGGCGAAACAATGTTGGTTTTCTCGACATGAAAGAATCGGCTCATAACCATCCCTGTTTGCTTAGAAAGCGCTGGATGCTCCCCAGAAACAGCTCCCTGCAGTCAATGTGCCCGGTGGTGTGTCCGCCAGTCAGTTGCACAAATTCCTTAGGCTCCGCCGCAGCATCGAACAACTGTCGGCCTAAACGATACGGAACAACCTTATCATCAACGCTATGCATAAACAATTTTGGAATTTTTAACGACTTAACTCTGGCTTGGGAGTCGAGCTTCACGCTCATGAAAATGGTCGGAATAAACGGATACAAAAGCTTACCCATAACCGGAGCCGATGGAAAACCGGAATCAATAATAAGCCCATCGACTTTGCGATGGCTTGCGACCTCCGTTGCGACAGCCCCTCCCAAGGATCCGCCATAAATCACAATGGGCAAGCGTCCCACATCGCCTCGTGATTTAAGAAAATCAAATGCCGCAAACCCGTCCCGATAAACACCTTTTTCCGATGGAACCCCTTGGCTCCGTCCATATCCGCGATAGTCGATGATAAAAATGTTAACACCCAATTCGTAAAGATATTTGATTTTCATCAGTCGGTCACTGATGTTTCCAGCGTTCCCGTGAAAAAATAAAAGCGTACTTTTAGCCTGCGGACGTTTGATCAGCCAGCCGTTGATTTGCACCGAGTCTTCGGTTGTGAGTGTAATATCCTCATACGGAAGATTGAAACGATCTGGAGTGACCTCAATCACCCGAGATGGATAAAAAACACTCGTCTTTTC
>JAEUSC010000272.1 GCA_016789035.1 Candidatus Omnitrophota bacterium | reverse complement strand
CCGATCTCGAAAACACATTTTGATCCAGCTCATGACAACCAAAACACCACTCGGCAAAGAAATCAACAATGACCGGCTGCTTTTCACTCGTTGCCTGCTGAAGACTTGCTTGAGTATAAGGCCGCCAAAGGGCGGAATTTGAAGATTTATTAGATACGCCCCAGTGCAGCGCCAAAGACAAGTAAAATATCGCAAAACCAATAAGGATAACACCAAAGATCTTCTCAACCCAAATCAGCCAACTGCCGGCCTTAGGCAGCTTCGTGATGAGTGATGAAAACGTCCCCAGAATGAGATACGGAGTCCCCATTCCAATCGAAAAGATAAGAAATGCCAGGAACCCAAACTGAGGATCTCCATTATTTGCGACCGCTGCCAGCAGCGCCAAAACCGGCGGTCCGATGCAAGGGGCGGCAAATACACCGACGAGCATCCCGGAAAAGAAAAATCCTAAATAACCCAATTTCCGGTATTTGTTTAAACTGTTAAGCACACGCCCCGGAACACTCCATTGAAACACGCCCAGCATCGAAAGCCCCAGCGCAAACATCAAAAGAGCAACCAATCCTAAAACCCAGCTATTTTGCAGAGCCGATCCAAACAATTTCCCGCTGGAAGCCGCCACATACCCCAGCGTACTGTAGGTGACCACAATCCCCGCCACATACAAAAACGCTTTAAAGAAAGAATGCCGGACCGTTTCCTCAGACTTGGGTTTGAAAAGAGCAGTTGTGACCGTGAGCATGGGATAAACACAGGGCGTTAAATTGACAGCGAGCCCTGCCAAATAAAAACCGGTAAATTCAATGACCATAAAATCACTTTCCTTTTAGAATTTCCGAAATTGATAAAGACTCAAATATCATAGGACTTTTTGAAGCGATTTCCAGCAAACATTTGGACCGGTCCTTTTGCGCGCTTAGACATTAGTCGATCGGCCCGCATAAAACTTACAAAATTTTTCGATTTTCTTTCTTAAAGCCCTTTGCTAAATTATTTTCATGAGTGAAGCCTTAAAACAACCCGGTGAATGGGTCGATCTGTATGCAGATGACCTCTTTAGTTACGCGCTTAAATTTATTCCCAACCGGGAGACCGCCCAAAATTTGGTGCAGGAAACGTTCTTGGCCGCTTTAAAAAGCCGGGAATCCTTTGCTGGGAAATCCACACCCAAAACTTGGTTCATCGGCATCCTTAAAAACAAAATTGCTGACCATCTTCGAGCCAAATATAGAGAAGTTCCTGTTTCGCAGCTGATTGACGATGATCAACACATCGACGGGTTCTTCGACAGCCAAAACGGTCATTTGGCCCAAGAGCCAAAAGCCTGGACCTTTAATCCAGAGGTCCTGACTGAAAACAAAGAGTTTTGGAGAACTTATGAAGATTGCCTTAAGCATCTTCCCTCAAGAACCGCCCAGGCGTTTAATTTAAAAGAAATGGAGAATTTGGACACCCAGGAAATCTGTAAGGTTTTGGCCATGACGCCGACTAATCTCTGGGTTGCCCTGCACCGCGCCAGACTTTCTCTGCGAGAGTGTTTGGAAAAGAAATGGTTTAATGCATGATTGAAAAACTGACAGATCACCTTCCCCATATCTCCTGCCGTGAAGCCACAAAGCTGATTTCGGATAGCATGGAGCGCCGGCTTTCGTTGAAGGAAGTTATTCTTTTAAAAATCCATTTAGGTGTCTGTGAACTGTGCCGACGGTTTAAAAAGCAAATCAAGTCGTTAAGAATATTGATGCGCTCTTACTCTCCCGAAAAGGAAAACGTCCTACCTGAGACGTGGAAAAACGATCTTAGAAAATTACTTAACGAACAGCCCTAAGCTGAATTCTCAAGCACACATTTCCGTGCACCATTTCGTTCGCAACGTAGGATTAGCTCGGACGGATGGCGTATTTACCTGACCCTGCCGCCACCAACGCCAAAAAAACCATTCCCGCCTCGATGGCGTGGGATGCCTTGGCTAATCCGTCGCCGGAGGTTACGTGATGGATCACGGCAACAATCATGGTACAGGCCAAGCATGCAGCCGCTGTACGCGTGAATATTCCCAATACCAGAAGAACGCCACCCAGACTTTCGGACAGCGCGGCCATAAATCCCCAAACTACAGGAAAGAAATGAACCCCAATTTTTCCCATATTGGCGCCAAGTCCCTCCCATAGATGAGGCCCGCCCATCAATTTGGCAAATCCATAAAAATAGCAGAAAGAAACTCCCATTCCGAAACGAATGAGGAGCAACCCCAAATCTGTATTCGTTTTTATTTTCACAATCCCTCCTTGTAGTCAAAACAAGATCTCATATATATCATCGTTTCAAACCGCGAATTTTTATTTGGCCTCGGAAACCTGCTTTAACCCAGCTAGCCCTTTTTCGAACTGTCCGCCGACCATCTTATCGCAGTTCATCACAAGACTCATGGCCTTTCCTATAAAGTTATTCTTTCCAGACATACTCCATGTCACCATGGTCCCGGCACCCTCAGGCTTAAAAGTAAACTCGGCTGAGCTCGTCCCAGGAAACGGCTTAATAAAGTCCAGACGGATTGTAATGAGTTCACCCGGCCGGCTCTCCACAATGGTGTTACTGCCTTCCCCGACCTGGTTGTTTCCAGCCCATTTGAAAACGGCGCCGACCCCTGAAGATGCCCCTTCATAACTGATTTTGGAATTTGGATCCATGGC
>JAEUSC010000062.1 GCA_016789035.1 Candidatus Omnitrophota bacterium | reverse complement strand
CTGGGTCGAACCCAGAGCGAATCACTTCCAAATTCTGTTGGATAAAGCGCCTTATACACCACAAGTTCTTCAACCGTTTCACTATGTCGGCAAATATCCAACACTTCATATTTCTTTCCTTTGTAGTGCTGGTAAATGCCTTTCTTAAAACTCCCACTCATTTGTCCATCCTTACTTTAAAAACCAATTTAAACACTTCCCCATCCTGTGCAGATACCAAACACGACGGCCGGTGGGGCTCACCAGGGTAAAAAACCACGAATGTCTGCTGAGTGACTATGAGATCAGTGACATCCCGGGCCGGAGAATTATAAAACTGATAATCATTATCCTGGTTGTACGGAATTGAAGGAACCAACGAAACGTTGGGCGCCACCTGCATAATCTCTCGGCCGGTAATAACGACCTGGACATCCGCATAGATTCGATGGGTCTCAAATTTATTTTCGGAAGCGACTTTCGGACGGTAGCGCATAATACGGACGAAAAGCTCACGTCCGCGGATCTCAACCTCTGGATCTTTAAGTTGATGCAAATCTTGTCGATTCAAAAATGACTGAATGTCCGGGCCATATAAAATCGAATAATTTTGAATGTGTTGAATTTTGTCAAAAATCATAAATTATTTTCATCTGTCAAAAAACTGTCTAATAAATTTTACCTTTCTTAATTAGGCCAAAATCATGGCCAAAAAATTGATGACGTCCTGGTTCGTAATGATTCCCACCAAATTTTTCAAATCGTCCACTATGGGAATACATCCAATCCGTTTATTAGCCATCAAATGAACCGCCACGGCCAGACTTTCGCTAGCATTGAGGGTCAACGGATTGATTTTCATAATATTCTTCAAATAGAAACGATCGAGCGTTTCTTTCAAATAAAAACTGTCACCGTCCATCAGCATGTCGGAGGTGGCTGTGGCCTCCCCCTCAACAAATTTACGCGGGGCCTGCGTTCTATAAACGTACATATGACTCAAGAGCCCAACAACCTTATGGTTTTCATCGACCACGGGTAAATGCGTCAAGGCCTGATCATTAAACAAACGCACCGCCTGACTCAAACTCGCATTTTCCCGAATGGAAAAAACCCGCGTGGTCATAATATTACTGATCTTAATCTCACGCATCATTTCTTGGACCCGAATTTTGCCCTGCTTATCCACACCCGCCCCCTTTAAAATTCAGATTTAAGTTCCACGGACCATTGACGGTCCTGCCCGGACCGGACTGACCACTCACCGGCATCCTTAGTGTAGGACGCATCCGGTAAAGAAATTCCCAAAGACATAAATTTCGGTTCAAATTGATGTCCGACAATGCGAAGCCGATTCAGACCTGGAGAAAAATAAACAACAAACGTCCGTCCTTGCGAAGAGACAGTAATATTGCTTCCTACCAAAACATCATTGACATAAACATCGACCACTTGATCTGTGACTGAATTATTTTTAAAAAGCAGCCGGCTGGCCACATCCTTCACAACAGCATCGGCCTGACTGGGTGGTCGGGTTTTAGGAAAGTTAGAACCCAGCGGCACGAGCTCATCCGGTGCTTTCTGAAATTTGGACAAATAAAAACTGTCTGTGCGTGAGTTGATTAGCGTTTTATTATCAATCCGGTTCTGATTGGGATTTGATAAGGCAATGGTTTGATTGTCAATCCTGGGAA
>JAEUSC010000042.1 GCA_016789035.1 Candidatus Omnitrophota bacterium | reverse complement strand
GCTTTAAACGGACAAGACATGACACTTAAAACAGAAAACAAAAAGAAAAAGCGGTATGTAATTTATACGCGCTGTTCCACCGATGAACAGGCACAGGGCGATTTCACGACCTTGGATGCCCAAGCGCATCACTGCCAAAACATGATTGATGCGTTCAGCTATGAATTGGCTGACTTCGGAAAGACCGGCATAGTCAACGATGATGGTTATTCGGGCAAAGACCTTAACCGCCCCGGCATCCAGTCCATCCTTGAAAACATTCAGACCAAGCGATCATTTGATGGGATAATATTTTTTAGGCTTGATCGCCTTACCCGTAATACACGTGACCTTTACTCAATGATCGACCTCTTTAGACAACATGATGTCGATTTCATTTCTGTTCGAGAAAACCTCGATAGCTCTACCGCCATTGGTCGCGTGGTTATAGGCATCCTTGGCATCCTCTCTGCCTTTGAACGCGAACTAACCGGTGAACGTGTGAAGGCCTCAGCTATTGCCCGGGTACGGCAGGGATATCGCATCGGTGGCACTACGCCAATTGGCTATAAACTCATTCCCGATGGAAATCCCCTACCAAATGGCAAACAACCACGGAAAGCTGTTATTGATGAAGAACTTGCTCCCCACATTAAGATTATTTTTGAGATGGCCGCGGATAATCGGTCGCTTACCGAAATTGGACAGGAACTTTTAAAAAGGAATGTGATCACCAAGAATAAAAATATTTGGCGTAGACAGGGACTTTCAACAATCATCAAATGCAATTTTTATAAGGGCTATCTGAAATACAACGGTGAAACTCATAAAGGAAAACATGAAGCCTTAGTTAATGAAAAACTTTGGGAAAAAGCCAACGCGGTATTAAGCGCCAGACTTCCCGGACATAGTTTCACCAAAGCCGTTCAGGCCAATGTATATTTGTTAAGCGGTTTAATACGATGTGGAAAATGTGGGAGCCATATGGTTAATGCCCATGCGGCTGGGAGGGAAAAAAATAAGTTCTATTATTATGAATGTGCGAGATCCAGACAGAATCTGGGATGTTCAGCTAAGCGCATTTCAGCCCCCGGATTTGATGAAGCAATTATTAAATATTTCAATCGGGCGGCAGAAAACCAAAATGTAATTTTTTCCGCGATTGGCAGTGCGATTTTAGAATCAAAACTTAAATTTGAAAAAATTGAGGCGACTCTGAATGAACTCCAAGACAAATTAGATACACTGCGCCATGAAGCTGACAAACTAATCCAGTTGGTAATGGATAATGCGATCACGGCAGGACCTACATACAAAAACAAATTAGCTGGGATTGAAGCGGAAATTGGAAGGACTGAAGAAGATATCCAAAAACTGCAGGTTCACAAGCGGGTGGCGCAAATGGACGCCTCATCTGGGGAATTCCTACATTCAAATATTAAACTTGCCCTGAAATATCTCAACCAATCACCGCCCGAAGCCCAAAAAAGCCTCCTGCAAGCCTTGATTAAAGATATGACGGTCTATGATGACAAAATTGCCATAAATATGTACGTAGAAGAAGCCTTGGACAAGACTTTGCCCAAATTTATCGACCAAATACCTGCCCAAAAAGAGAAAAACCCCACCCCGATACTAAATCAGGATGAGGTTTTGGCCTCTACGCCCTCTGTTTCGCAGGGGCGTCCTATCTGGGGTCTGTTGATGGACAAAAGTCGAGTCTGCCAACCTCAAAGGATTCAATTAGTTATAGCATTCCACCGCAGACGGTATGGCAAACTTGAAGCCTCTTTAGACCAACCCTTGCCCGAAATCAAACAACCAGACCCACCAATAAATGTAATAAATCAATCGCTCTGGGTGAAGGATTTCATGGCCGCGCACCCAGACGAAACCTGCCTCTCCGCGGCCTCAAAGCTAAACATCCCCAGAAAACGTATCTCAAAACTTCTCACAATTGCCAATCAACTACCTTCAAATCTTATCACAGAACTTGCCAATTGCAACGATCCAAAAACCCTCCGTAAAATGAACGTTAGAGAGTTATACACACTCGCCAAGAAACAACATCTCATCACCGCGTCTTAAACCCTGAATCCCGCTTTTGCAACAAAAAAATCGCCGCATTTAACTCTTTTGAAGCCAACTTAAGATATGCACTAGGAACCTTCTCCCCCTTAAGTAATTTATCCAAAGCAATCTTGGGAGCTGTTAATTTGTTGCGAATATCAGGCAAAATTTCTTCATTCATTAATTCTTAAAATCCCAATTATTTTCATACTCTTCAATTAGTGGTGTTGGGATCGGATATTTTTCACCTTTTAAACCTATACGAAAAGTGCGCATCGTATTTTCCCGACTATGTGATGCCTTTTCATCAAGCCATAGTTTATGCTGTCCTTGAACGTATT
>JAEUSC010000025.1 GCA_016789035.1 Candidatus Omnitrophota bacterium | reverse complement strand
AATATCCATTAAACCAATGATACAATTGATGGTCGTGCAAAATCGAAACCCATTCCTGTTTGCGGATGTGATCAAAAATCCACTGGGCTTTGGTTTTAAGATCCTTAACGATATCAGTGATGGGAACATCCTTCTTCTCACCGCTGACTTCAGGCTGAACCAAACGAAAATATTCGGTATACAATAAATTCTTCTTGGCTTGAAAATTATTGTAATCACACGGTGAGGATCCGATCGTATCTAAAAGAACCGTCAATTCTCTGGCAATCCGCAACGAATCCATACCTTTGTTTTGCGCCGCAGTCTCTAGCATTGCGGCAATGCTTAACAGATTTCCGGCATACATCGACATAAAAGCCACACTCTCGCCCCTGCCCGGTGCCATGTCAAGCCCGTCATTCCAGTCAGCATTTTCCAAACGGATGATATTGTGTTCACCGACATTGAAAAACTGAACCAGATTCTGAACAAGAATGTGCTCAATAACCGTCCCACGATAAATTTCGCCCTTGTTGTCTTTAAGTTTGTTGCCGTAAGCAGCAGTCCATAGAGAATCCTTTTGATGGGCGCGCGATTGCTGCGGATCCCTAAAATAGGTGTGTTGCTCAAGTAGAAAATCAAAATCTCCCGTTTGATCGATATACAGAAGTGTCGTCAAAAAAGGCCATACGCCATGATCCATCCAAACGCGTGTAATGACGTTGCGGTCTGCAATAAATTCACCAGGCCGCGCACTGATGATCGTGGCATTGGTTCCATCGATACGTACGCCTGCAAAATTATTGAGCAAGTGACTTCTCACCTGTTGGGGCTCGATCAAAATAAGAGAAAGAAGATCCTGCCAAATATCACGCCAGCCTTTGCCGCCCTTACCATAATCATGATCCGGCAAAAATGAACATCCAAAGATCCGACGCAAGACCGGCTGAAGAGTCACCCATTGAATCCAGGAATTAAAATGTGAGTTTCCCGTCTGAAAACAAATCGAATGCGATTTTTCCCGCCAAAATATCTTATGCTTTTCTAATGCCTGATCAAATTTCTCAACTGTATTAAATTCCTGAAAGACCCCTCGTGCTTCCTGAACGCTTCCAGCCACACCGATGACAAGGACATAATCCTTACTCAGCCCAGGGGCCAGAACCACCTCTTTGAATTGCAAAGCCCCTACGACTTCTTTGCCCTGCATCTGGGCGTCAGAAAGCTTGTGCGGCTTACGGTGACGGTAAATGGCTTCGGGGCAAACCGGCGTTCCGCTATCACCAAGAAAGCTTTCCACCGTCGGAAACGTTCCCTGTGGTATTTCCTCCTGGTCGCTTGCACCCAAAACAAAATAAACGGTATTGATAGCTTTATGTCCTTCTTCGTTAAACGCCATGGTAGGCTCAACTATAACGCCGTCCTGTTCTTGTTTAACACGGTGTAAAAGCGCCGTAACATGCTCATGATCATGCTTGTTATCTAGAGCTCGTCCAAAAATCGGAACCACCGCCGTCGGTGTAAAAACGACCGGCTTATGTCCCGTATTGGTGACGGTGACTTTCATCAACTCTATGTTCTCACCGGAAACGGGAACAAAATTAACAGCGGTTAATTCCAAACCGCCGGCAGGATGCATCCTTTTCAGTTTATGCCACAGCTGTCCGACTTCAATTTTGGCCGAATTCAGGGCCGTGTGCCGAGTCAGAGAATAAATTTCCCCACCAGAGACATCCACAAAAAAATTACGAAGCTCACAACGTAAATCTTCACGAGAAGCCGGCTTTGTAATGTAGCGAAATTTATCAACTTTGATATCCCCGCTCAAATACGGACTAATTGAAGATTTAATTCCGGTAGCATCAATTCCGCATAAAGGCGCATAAACGGTACGGTGATTTAAGGCTTGTTGGGATGTAAAACTGATTCCGTCAGGAAGGAAATGAAAAAAGTGTTCAGAATGTGACATAAATCGGCTTTCTTTCTAAATTATTAATACTTTTCCTGATCGGACAAATCAACAGGATCCTATCAGCAATTAACTTGGAAAAAAGACTCAAATAACTAGGAGATTATATTGATTGAGAGACAGAAAGTAAAGAGACTCTTAGAGGATTTGTCGCACGACAGGTTAAGGGTATTGCGGGCGCCCACACACTCACAAAAACGTTATCTGCCTATCTCCAGCATTGCGAAATGACAATGTTGAAAGCAACGTCTCTCGCTGAGGAATGCCGGCCTTGCGTACTGCGATGGAAAATAGCTGGCGGTATTCATCGGCAAAAACCCCCTCCCCGCTCATACGCTTACCCCATTGAGAATCATAGAGTTTGCCGCCTCTTAAACTGCGGATTCGATTTAACACCTTGTTCTTTCGTTGCGGAAAGTGGTCTTCCAGCCATTTCACAAACAAATCTTTAACAGCATAGGGCAGTCTTAAAACAATGTACCCGGCCGACCAAGCGCCCGCTTCTTTTGCCTGCCTGATCAGGTTTGGTATTTCATGGTCTGTTATTCCTGGAACAACCGGGGCTATCAAAACATGGACGGGAATTCCGGCCTTCGAGAGCTCGTTAATAGCGGCCAGACGGTGTTCCGGTGACGATGCCCGCGGCTCCATGATTCTAGCCACGCTGGCATCCATGGTTGTCAAAGAAATATTGACTTCAACTCCCTGATAAGCATTCATTTTGACAAGAATATCCACATCCCGTGTGACAAGCCGATTTTTTGTTATAATCGCAACCGGATTGCGAAAGTCTTCGAAAACTTCCAAACATTTGCGAGTCAGGAGCAATTTGCGTTCAATGGGCTGATAACAATCGGTAGCCGTACTAACTACA
>JAEUSC010000018.1 GCA_016789035.1 Candidatus Omnitrophota bacterium | reverse complement strand
AATGCGCAAGTCGTCGGCGATAAGACTGGATACAGTTTAACGCAATCCTTCCCGAGCAATTGTAGCTTACTTTCCATTGATACCAACGGGCGGATCGGTCTTAGCAACTGGATTGGTTTAGCTCCCAATGCTTTAATCGCTGGACGAGTTGATGCTAATGCCCAAGTTGTCGGCGATAAATCAGGATATTCATTAACACAGAGTTTCCCTTCCAATTTTTCTGCATTTGCAATCACCGCCGGTGGTGCTGTTACGGTCGGAACAAATAACGACAAAACCGGATACGCATTGACGTCTGCAGAAGAGGACACAATTGTCGACAAAGTTTGGGACGAATCAAGAAGTGCTCACGTTACCAGCGGGTCATTTGGTCAAGGTGTAGCTTCGGTGCAAGGCAACGTTACGGGCAGTGTCAATAGTGTCACATCGGGAGTTACGGTTTCCACAAACAACGATAAAACCGGATACCGTTTGAGCGCAACAGGAATTGATGACGTTTGGGATGAATCTCAAAGCGGTCATACCAGCGCAGGAACATTTGGAAAATATTTAGATGCTCAAGTGTCGGGAGCAACTGCCCCTTCCGCGGCGACAGTAGCAAGTGCTGTCTGGGAAGAAACTTCAAATCATACGACCGTTGGAACAATGGGCAAGAAATTAAACGATGCGGCATTAGCGGGCAATCCTTGGGAAGCGGCAAGTATTTGCGATGGGTTAAACGCAGGTCAATGTTTGAGTTCTATTAAAGATTCAACGGACGGCGATAAAGAAGGATCTGATTACAGCGGAATCGAGAAAACCATCCGGGCACAGAGGTAAAGATGGATTACATCCAAGTCAATAGAGCGCATACAGAGGTCATCGGGATTCCAGAATCCCAGAGCGGGAATATTGTCACCTTTCAGATTTTTAAAGCCAGCGACAATTCATTATTTGCTTCTGGTGCGGCGGTTTATGTCGGCGGTTTAAATTGGAAAATCAGTTTTACTCCAACCGCCTTGGATGTTTATGCAATCGACGTCTACAACCAAGATTTGGATGTCACTTATTCGAGGAGCGTGCAAGCGGTAAGCAGTGCCACATTATCACAGCCAATTGGAGATGATGAAACGCCGACAACGAGCGAGTTAATTGTACTTATTGATAAAGCAATTGCGGCAAGACTTAAAGGCGGGGCAGTGCAGGCATATTCAATCGGCGGGCGTAACTTGCAGTATATGACGCTTGCAGAATTAAGAAATTTACGTACTGATTTAGGCAAACAAATAGCCGCGCAAAATGGCGGCGGAAGAAACTATGCAAAATTCGTCAATCCGGACTAAGAAGACTTTCGCTGATAGAGTCGATGATTTTATCGGAGTCTTTTCGCCAGAGACAGCGGCAAAGCGCAAGTATTTTCGTTTTTTGACAAGGTCACTTTTAGGGTCTTATCGCGGGGCAGATGTCGGACGTTTGCGTGGTTCATGGATCCCGGGTGGGGGATCAGCGGATTCAGATTTACACCCAGACCTTACCAGATTGCGTGAACGAAGTCGCGATTTAATCCGTAATGACGGCATCGCTTCAGGCGCGATTGATACCGTTATTACAAACATTATCGGTTCAGGGATCCGTATGCAAAGCCGTATTGATAAAGACACCCTTGCTGTTAATGAGGATGTTGCCGACAAATTACAGAAGCAAATCGAAAAGGTTTGGGAACGCTGGGTGCCTTTTGCGGATGCAGGGCAGAGGTTGAGTGTTTATGGATTGGAAGAATTGTCAGAGCGGCAGAGATTCATTAATGGTGAATCAATCATCGTGCCGCTTCGCGTATTTGACTCAAAGAAACGCAGACCGTATTCACTTGTTTTGCAAACGATTGAATCTGATCGGTTGGATACGCCAAGCGATTTGATGTTTAACAAAAATATCCGCGCGGGTGTTGAAGTTGGCGAATACGGTGAGCCGGTTTCATATTTCGTTAGAAAGAATCATCCCGGGGATTTTCTTTATGGCAGGCGTTACAGCAACTCGAGTGAGAATTTTATTAAGTACCCCGCGCTCAATGGCCTCGGCGATCCAAACATCTTTCATTTATATCATGTGAAGCGTTCAGGTCAAACGCGCGGGGAACCTTTCTTTTCATCGGTCATGAATATGTTTAAAGACCGCGCAGATTACATGGAAGCGGAAATCGTTGCGGCTCGTGTTGCCGCATGTTTCGCTATTTTCATTAAGAAAACCAATTCTTATGAAGTGAGCTTGGCGCGGTCTAAGTCGGAGGGGAATAAACGGGTTGAGGAGTTAAGTCCGGCAATGATCGAGTATTTAAATGAGAACGAGGAAATTCAGCCGTTTAACCCAAATCGACCGGGCGGGACATTCGGGATATTTATGGAGAGGATTTTGCGGGACATATCAGCGGGCTTAAATATCCCCTATGAAATCTTAGCCAAGGACTTTTCCAGATCGAATTATTCCAACACGCGTGCGGCATTATTGGAAGCTCGAAGATTTTTCATGATGCAACAGCGGTTTATCGCCGAGAACCTTTGTCAGCATATTTTGGTTATGCTTTTAGAGGAGGCGTATTTAAAGGGTGAGTTGCCGATCTTGGATTTCTATCAGAATCGCGATGCGTATGTGCGGACACGTTGGATTGCACCGGGCTGGCAGTGGGTGGATCCAGAAAAT
>JAEUSC010000001.1 GCA_016789035.1 Candidatus Omnitrophota bacterium | reverse complement strand
GGGTACGATAGGAGGCGGAGCTATAGGCGGGGCAACTGGAGCAGGATTAAGCGGAGGGAATATAGGACGAGGTGCTCTTGTTGGAGGAATTAGTGCCTGGGCTGGCTATAGTGTGGGTTCTGCAACTGGTTTCGCAGGACTAGGGACTATGGTTGGGGGTGGCGTCAGCGAACAGATGAACGGAGGTAAGTTTATGGATGGCGTTATCAACGGTATGGCATACAATGTAGGATATACTGTTGGTAGTACTATCGCGTCTTGGTCTTATCAGTCTGCAAATACGGCAAATGCAACCGAAGATTCACAGGTGTTCTTTGCAGGGACGCGCATTGGAAAAGAAGGCGGAGGTTCATTCTTTGATAAAGTAGCTGGTGTTGCATTTAGTGTAGGTCAGGCTATCTTGGATCCAGGACCGTTTAATCACACGGGAATTGGTGCAGGTGGTAATAGGGTGATTGATAGTCACCCAGAGGCAGGGGATGCATCAGGGCCTGGAGTTCGTGATCTCAGGACTTTCGGAGCGTATCAACATGATCGTGTTTTGGTTGTTCCAAGGAATTCTGGATTAACAGTCGCAGCAAACAGTTTGGCGACAAATTTACAAGCTCAGAACGTGCATTTTAGTATGCCGCCATTTAGTTCCGGTGGTGTATTTTGCTCTCAGTTTACGGGTAGAGCTATGCAGCAAGCAAATACAGGTACATACGGAATCGGGCCTAATAGTCAATCGTGGTATAGATGAAAGGTGGGTTCAATGGACAGCTTAAAAGGATTATTAATTCTCATTATAGGACTTGTATTCTTAGTTTGTATATCGAAGGTGGAAGCAATGGCAAAACTAAATCTAATTACGGAAGCTGAGGCTATAAAAATCGGTAAAGAGTATCTGCAGACAAAGCAGTATCCTTATGCGATTGATTGGGATCGCCCTCACGCAAGAATGGATAAAATGAACATCAAGCCTGATGGTAGTCTAACAGCAGGTCCAGGAAGGCGAGTTTTTGTTTGGGGCGTTTGGTTTCTTCCAGTAGAAGGAATTGATTTAATGAATAATCGGCGACGGGCTGGTGTTGACATAAATGCACAAACTGGAGAAATTTTTACAAAATATAATTTGAATAAATTCTGAGTTTGTTGGGCGAAATCAAACTTCCAATGTATAGTTTTTCACAATCATCAGGCATTGAATTTGTTGTGACTGTCTGTGCACAAATTCGGGAGCAAAAAAATTAAATAATTCTTAGAGGAATACAAAAAGGCCGTCATGAGCAATTCATGGCGGTCTTTTTTTGTTTGTACGAGCAATGCTAAATATTCCTCTGATATTTTAAAAAAGAAAATCTCTGTAGCAGCGTTGGCATTTTTTCTTTTTTAAAATATCAGAATGTTTTGTTAACCAACCCTGTACCAGAAAACGGTACAGGGTTTTGTTTTTGTAGCGAGTGATCAACGATCAAAAACAATTCAACCCTTATTGACCTTCTTCTGCCCAATCGAGATGACAAATCTTTGATCTAAGAGAAAACAATTATTCTTGAAGATTTGTCATCAAACAAGGGAAGGTCAATAACGGTTGAAGGTTAACAAACGCTTATTTAAGCGCTCTTTCTCAACTTGAATTGGTGACCGCGGGCACCAATTGAGGAAATCCCTCGTCGAACAGTTTGGCTTTGCTTGTCAAAATCGCTGGCGCGATTTTGGCAAAGCCGGTTACTCCTCGGGATCAATTCCGGCTGTCACTTATGTTCGTCACGTGGTTCCTCCATAAGTGACGCCGTCATTGACGATGAAAAGAAGATGGCTAAGGTGACGGCCAAGGTCACGGAGATGTTCGATGGGGAGCGCGCTAAGGAGTACTTGCTTATCAATGGGCATCTGAAGGTCACGTCTAATCACAAGTTTTATTCCAAAGGTGAGTGGATCGAAATCGGTAAACTTAACGTCGGTGATTCACTGCTCGATGAGAACGGCAACGAAGTAGTCATTAACAAAATTGAAAAAGTTGGATCGCAAAATTCCATTCAGGTTTACAATTTAGAAGTTGAGGGCGAGCATAATTATTATGCGGACGGCATTCTCGTCCACAACAAGCTCTCTTACAATCCGCCTTCGGTGAGCGGTGTTCCTGTCACCAATGGTGTGATTACACGTTACGTCGGCTCTCTGTCAGAGGAAACGAAAGGCGCATGGGTCAACCATGTCTTTTTGGGTTCCACCAAGATCGCGACTGTCACCTCAAGTGAAGTGCGTTACTACTTCCAGGACCACTTAGGAAGCACGAACGTCGTCACCAACTCGGCCGGTTCGCAGATCGAACTCGTCGAATACAAACCCTTCGGCGAGTTTTCCAAGCGTGTGCAGACCGGCACATCGAACGCGGCATGGTATTACTTCACAGGTAAGCCGTTGGATGACGAAACGGGTTTGATGTTCTACGGTGCCCGTTACTACTCCCCCGTTATGGGAAGGTTCATTACGCCGGATACGATTGTTCAAAGTCCGATGAATCCGCAGACGCTGAACCGGTATACGTACTGCAATAATAATCCGGTGAATCTTGTCGATCCAACAGGGCATAGCTGGATTAGCAAAATTGTCAGAAAAATAAACGATTTTTTTAAGGATACTCTTCAATCCTTGGAGGAGAGAACCAATTCTAAATGGTCGGTGGATGTTCAGTTTAGTCAACAGTATCAATTCCAGGATTTTAAAAGTTTGGGAAGCGCAACGGTAAGGGTTGGTTGGGCCGCAATAACTCAACCATGGCAAGTTGGTATTGGAGTTATGCGTTGGGCACATGAACCAAGATTTAAAATTTTGCAAAATTCGTCATACGGGATATATGAACAGGTAACTATTGCAGATGGAGATCGTCTGTTCGTTAACGGTATTCTTAATAATGTGAAGGATGCGTTTACAAATGGGGAAAAGGTGTATGGATATAAGGCGTTTAAGGTAGCTTATAATCCATCAGATGGGCCATTGGCTGATTTAACCGAGTCATTTCTTCAAAAGCTGCTTTTTACAAGTTCATTTGATAGGCAGCTCGCAAATGCTTTGGTAGGGCATGAAGAAATTACTTTGGCTGGGCATAGTCAGGGGGCCATTATTACAAGTAATGTTTTGTTGAATCTGGGCCGCAGAGATCATCGAAATGTTTTTAGAAATGTAGGTTTCTATAATACGCAGATTACGCAGCCAAGAGCTTATTTATCGGCCGCGGTTGGAGGAGTTCAGTCTGTGCATGTTTTATATAAAAGTCGTTACTATGACTTTTCGAATGCATTAGGTCCTAATTTAAATCCATTAAAATTTGGAAGTGGGTTAGTTGGATTAGTTAATCTACCCTTAGGAGCAGAGCGACATGCGCTTGAGTAATTTTAAAGTAATTTTGTTGTTCTTTATGAGTTTTAGCTGCGCTGGGTGTGAATTATTGATGTTAAGGGATTGGAATGACACCCGTTCGCTTGAACAATATGGTGATGATGTTTCCGCCACGATTCTCCGGTTGGCAGATTATATTGGAAAAGGTAAAAGTGATATTCGTAGAATTTTTGGAGAACCGACACAGATCAAAATTAAATCAGGAATGGTTCCTAAGTATTTCCAAAATGAAAAAGTGTCATTTGATGAAATTTGGGACTATAGCAAAATGAAAGGCATTCCAATGATTAATGCTTCCCGGGGTACTGTGCTGTTTTATTTTAAGGGCGATATCGTGGCAGCTGTTGATGCCTTTTAGGTGGATTTTAAGTGAGGAAATTATAACTGGGGTCAGTATAATTTTATTTGAATAATCTTCAAACTCGTTGTTCTATTTATTGTCGACATTCTTAAAAAGATGTTGTGCTTTTTGGATATTTTGATAATATATCAAAATTGCAAAACTAAACATACTCGATTATGAAAGGGATACAATCTATGTTGAATCATCGGCTGATGTTCGGTAGTGTAGTGTCTGTGTTAGGTCTATTATCCCTCCTCACATTTCATTCCGCTTTTGCTAGCAATTCCTCGTCTAATGTAACCACCGAAATGAAATTTGGCCCGTATGCTTCCTATATTAAGTATGAAGAGCCCGATGTTATGCAGGAAACCGGTTTTATGATCGGCGTTACGGGAGAATTTGATGCGCATTTTAATACCGGATTAATGCTTGGAGCCGATGGAAGTCTCGCCGGCGGTTTGGTGGATTATGAATCCAATGGTACCGGAAGCATTGATAATGTCGGGGATGCCATGGCTGAACTGCGCGGGAAGATCGGATACGATTTTCAATTGAGCGAAACAGCCCGTTTGACGCCCTATGTAGGCGCGGGATATCGATATCTCAGTGATATGCTGGGGGGCGAGGTCTCAACCACCGGTGCGGGAGGCTATGACCGGAGCTCGCAATATTTTTATTTACCGATCGGAGCCAGCGTTTCTCTGGGATTGCAATCGGGCTGGAGCACGGGCTTAAATGTGGAGTATGACTTCTTTATTAAAGGACAGCAAAGAAGTGATCTTGGCGATGTAGTTTCTGGTCTTGATACTGTGAAGCATGACCAGGATGAAGGGTACGGCTTAAGGGCCTCGGTTGACTTTTCTAAGAAATTAAACAATTTTGAATTAACCATTTCACCGTTTGTTCGGTATTGGAATATCAAACAATCAGACACAAAGGCAATAACCTACAGCGGTACGCCAATTGGGGTTGTCAGTTACGAACCGAAAAATAATTCAACGGAAATCGGGATGATGGTTGGGGTTCGTTATTAATAATGATTGGAGAAGAAAATATGAAAATAAATAAGATCATGTTGCCACTAATTCTATCAATTTTTGTTCTAACAGGTTGTACTGTTCGTTTAACCGATTTTACAATTATATCCACAAAAAATATTGATTTGTCAAAGGCTTCCAGCTTTGAACGTGGAAAGACCCGTGTGGAAGGTAAAGATGAAGTTTCAATAATCATTATTATACCGACTGGTGTTCCTAGCATTAAGGAGGCTATTGATCGCGCTATAGAAAGTGTTCCAGGTGGAATTGCATTGGTTGACGGCGTTATTTCAATGAAGCAATGGTGGTTCATAATGGGATCGTCGAGCTACGTGGTTGAAGGAACCCCCTTGATTGATACAACGATGGCCTCGAATCAATTGAAGAGCAATTTTATGGTTGCTAAGCTCGATACGAATGGCATCGTTAATGAATTTAAATTCGTTTCGAAAGAAGATTACAAAACAATCAGAAGTAAATATGTGCGTTAAAAGTTAATTAATATTTCTATACACTTAATTAGAATTTTTTAGAGGAGAGTATATGAAAAGAATCTCACAATATGTTTTAATAATGCTGCTTCTTATTTCTTCAGTAGGCTGTACAACTCGGTTGGTAGATTTTACTTTAATTTCAACTAAAAATGTGGATTTAACTCGAGCCGCTTCCTTCGAAAGAGGTAAGTCAAGGGTAGAAGGAAAAGATGAGGCGTCTATTATTATTTTTATCCCAACTGGTGTTCCAGATCTTAAGGAGGCTATTGATCGGGCGATTGAAAGCGTTCCAGGTGCTGTAGCTTTAGTGGATGGTGTGTTAACAAGAAGCTCGTTTTATATTCCTTATATTTTTGGAAAGGATACTTTTATTGTTGAGGGTACTCCTTTAATTGATCCGAAGCTCGCCTCGGCCAATCTAAAAAGCAATTTTATGATCGCAAAATTAAACCAAAAGGGAGAGTTGCAAAAAATAGATTATGTCGACTCAATAAAGTTCAAAAAGGTGAAAGAGGATGTCTTTCGAAACTAATAGTTGAGTTCTGAATAGATTATGTTAAACTTCGTCATAATAAAATCACTCGGGAAAAATATTTGTGGGATCAAATAAAAAAATTCTAGTCATCGGCGGAGCAGGCTATATCGGCAGCCACATGGTCCGCGCATTGTTGGATGCCAAATATACACCTGTTGTTTTTGATAATTTGGCCACCGGTCATAAAGGCGCTGTCCCTAAAGCGGTCAAATTTATTAAGGGTGATCTGCGGAAACCCGCTGACATCGATAAAGTCTTTAACAGCGATAAATTTGATACGGTTATTCATTTCTCTGCGGCCAGCCTCGTTCCTGAGTCTGTCACTGACCCGCTCAAATATTACGATAATAACGTTGTGTCCTTCGTTTATCTTTTGCAGACAATGCGCAGGCATAAGGTCAAGAATCTCGTCTTTTCTTCAACAGCCGCTGTTTACGGCGAACCGAAGCGCATCCCCATTATGGACGACGATGA
>JAEUSC010000465.1 GCA_016789035.1 Candidatus Omnitrophota bacterium | reverse complement strand
CATTAAGCCGGGAAGTTCCAAAATAAAAGATGCTCTGCTCCACCAGCTTATTGTATTTGTTGACCGACTTATCGCTCATTATCAGGTCAAACAAACCAGGATTCGATATTACTATGGCCCCCAAGACAGCCGCTATGTGTTCATCGGTCATGGACCTGTGTACCGCTGGGCATTTCGTTTGCAGGGAGACACATTGACTTCTTTGAATGACACTTCCGTCAATGCAGAACGTGATCTTATGGCCATAAACCAACCTCTGGATTGGCCATGGATTGAAAAGAATCTGGAACTCAAGAAGATTAACTGGTTCTTGTCCTCGGCGAACTACTTTTATCGGTTAAGTTCGATGAAAGGTGTTTTTGAACAGTTCTTGAATTTGGCTGGCGGCGGTCATCTGTTTGTCCACCGAGATCCCTTGGTCTTGCGGGCCGCCATGAGTGCGGCCTTTTATGCCATTCAAAATGGCGGTTCTGATACCAATATTCTCCAGAAATTAATTCATGAGTCATTCGCCTTGTATTTGAGAGAGTTAAGACTGGATGCCGGGGTTCTGAGAAATCGTCAAGTGGCCAGGAACCTCATATGGATCGTATACACGACATTAAAAATCAGAAAACGGACGGCTGATATTTCCACATTGATTGAAGGGCTTTTTGCGTTCATGTCTGTAGACAGGCTCAGGGAGAAAGATACAGAATTTGTCGCAGTTCTATTGGAGAAAATCAACGACCTCATTTTACGTAACATCTTTATGGAAGATTTGGAAGGACTCTTGCAGGCCATTGATCGCAATTATCCGATCAAGGATGCTTTACGCCGATATCCCGAATTGAAAGTTCCGTTTGTTCAGTCTGTGGCGGGTTTATTAATGATCCGGCGCAAAGATATTAAACAAGGAAAGTTCCAATCACACCGGTTTGATCGTTACGTTCCTCTATTTGTGGGTCAGTTGAAGTTTTACATCCGTTACTCTGGTATAGATATTAACTTCTTGGATCAATCCGTAGGGCTCGATTGGTTAAAAGAGTTTGCCGTGTTTAATGGGCGATATATGGATGATCGGGAAGTTCGCTCGGCGCAAGACATGCCCGGATTGTTACAACAAGAAAGAGAATTGATTCGTCTTATCCAGCAGGGTAATCAGGCCGCCTGGGATGCTTATGGGCATCACTTGCAATTTGTTGTCCGCGAGCAGCTCGAAATTTGGGAAAGCAATCTCCGTTTCCCGCTGGAAGGTTTTGATGATTTAGCCGACCGGTTCCTGCAATGGGGGCTGACCCGATATGACGGATCGTCCTATTTCAGTCACTATGTGGGAATGTCGATCAACGGTTTTATACGAAAAATGTATCCGGTGCATTTTTACGAGCTAAAGGATGACCAGTCACGCAATCCGGATGAACATCGCGGAAGTTATGTTGTCGTCCATTCGGACGGCGGCGTATTAAATGATGTGCAGATCAATCAGGTTGTAGCTTTGATTCACAAAACAAAGAATCTGACCGCCAATGAAAAATATGTTGTCCTTCAAATGAGCGAAGGAAATGACATTACCGAAATTGCGGACGGACTTCAAAGAGACGAAGATTACGTTCAGCAATTATTTAATAGTGCGGTTGCGAAGATCCAGAAAGTCATGAAATTACAGCCGGAGCAGGCGTCTTCACCGGTCAATAACCGCAGCATGAGCGGCGTATTCGATCTGGATTTAACACTGGTCAATACCCGTAATGAACATAATCAGTCCTGGATGGATGCCTTTTTATGGAAACAAGCGGCTGTTAAAGGGATTTCACTGACATTTGATTTGATTGAAGAATATATGCGCGGACGTGCCGGTCATGAAGGGATAGAGCTTCTGATCCGCAACGGGCATTTTATCCAAATGTCCGCTGAGCAAATTCAACATTTATACGAGTTTAAGATGGAACGTTTCTATCAGCTAATTGCCGGTCGTTCCGTGGAGGTTTTCCCCGGAGTTGCCGCATTGCTTGAAAGCCTTATTCAACGGCATGGCCAGATTGGCATCGCGACAAACAATAGGGATCCCCACGCTGTCATGGATTCGGCCGGATTGCTGAAATATTTTCGACCGCAGATGATTATCTCGGCCGCCGATGTCGCACGTCACTATTACAAACCGCATCCGTTTATGCCGACCAAGCTGGCTTTGTTAATGAAGACGGAACCGATTCAGATGTTTTTTGTGGGAGATACCGCCATCGACATGCAGGCTGCTAAAGCCGCTGGCTTCGGATTGAAAGTGGCGATTAACCACAGTGGTCTTATGGCATCCCAGCTTCGTCTCATCGAGGCTGGCGCGGACCGGGTGGTTAATCGGTTTGACGAGATCACAATCGATTGGCTTGCCGATGCCTTGAAGGATATAACCGGACTTAACCGTTATTCTTCTCCGGCCAAGCGCAATCAGGAAATCAGTACGAAGCAGCATGTTTGGAAAAAGGCTTTGGAAGTCCTGGATCGGCAACTAATCCAGATCGGCAGGGGTTCATTGTTTAAGCAGGTCAGCGAAGACTCTGTCGTCCGAAAATTAAAAATAAGCACATTCCAGAAGTATATTCTCGAGAATGAGAAAATCCGCTCCCATAAAAACCTTAATCTCCGAAGCATTACAAAGAAATCATCCTCATGGCCAAAGACAGTCTCCTCGTCACTTAAGAAAGATACCGATGTTCCTCTCCGGAAACTGTTGGATGAAGCTATCTTGGGAAGTCTGATGCCGGTCATTCCCGGAATACCGACGTTTAATAATTATTATCAATTTTTTGTGGAAGATCGTGGCTCTGTGCGTGTCATTGTTAACTTAAAGCACAACCAGACCCAAGAGATATTGTTCGATTTGGCCTTAAGCGGCTTGTTGCGTCACCCGGATTTGGTTCACATGGGAATTGGAGGTCCGACGACCGATTTGATCACGTTTATCGGACAAGGCGTGTCACGTGAACTGAAGATCCGATGGTTTACGCAGGTCCTATTCACGCGGCTTGCGTCGTTAGGATTCAAACGGCTGCGGGTCACCGTAGAAAATGAGAATGCCATTCCTCTGTTTAATGATCTCGGATTTGTGCTTGTGTCCCGTCAGAAAACGCAATGGGAAAAGAATTTTAAGAATATGTCTTCATCACCGGTTCCATCAATGGCCGTTAAAGAAACATTCTATATGTTTAAATATATCTACAACAGGCTTTCCCCGGAGAACAAGCGCCGGATGAGAATTTCTGTCCCATCGTGGGCCCGGAAGGTCAACGCGGCGGTGATTAGACCCTACGGGGTGGACCAGCGTGTCCGTGAAGCTTTGAGGAACATGGTTAACTACATTCTTGTGGATGCGCCGCTTGATTTCAATTCCAAGATATCGGTCACGTTGTTGCCGATTCCCGAAGGTGTTAAAGTCTTTATCCGGTTTATTGATTTGCCGTCAAGCAGTAGCAGGATTACGCAACTAACCGGAAACCTTCCGGGAAGTGTGTTTAGAAAAGACCGCAATGAGGTGATAGTCGCTATTGTTGTCAGGAATATCGTGGAGAAATCTTCAGATCCATCGACGGACAAGAAGAATGATTCTTTGCCTGCGAAAGCTTCATCATCTGTAATTTTGAAATGGCGCGGAATAATCATGAAAGCCATGGCTTATATTGCGGTTCTCTTTAAGCGGGCCAAAGCCGTTGTGTTAGGAGTGTTACATCAACATCGGCAGAACGGGTTTGCGAAATTGCGCAGACTGCTTGAGCTTGCGTACATCAGCAACCCGCGCGGCCAGCCGCAACAACCTTTTGAAGATCAAGAACAATCTGTGAACCTCCTTAACTATGTTTTGAATTCCATCTTTCTCCCGTCCTCCATCACATTTGAGACCCTGCGAACTAAACTCTTGTTATCTGCCGGCGCAGAATTCAGCTATTATCTGCCTCATGAAGCTTCAACCAACCTGATCCAAGGTAAGAACACATACTATTTAACGGTAACGCAAGGTGTGTTGCAGGTGGGCTATGCGGGCCGCGCGATGTGGAAATGGAGTAAAATCAATCCGACGGCTTCGTTAATTATCATCGGCGTTCAAGCGGATATCAGCGGAGGTTTCGAGCTTACGGTTAAGAATGTCACGGACGATAAGGCCATTGTTGTTGAAATCACGAATATGGTTACGCAATTTGTCCAAAGAGAGAAGCCCGATTTAGAAGCGGTGCGCAAAAGCTATTATTTGGACAGTCTTGAGTTGATGAGTGATGTTGAGATGGACGAATTGATCCGCGGGCACATGACACAATCCCGGCATGTCCGCGTTCTATTTAATGTGGCGATTGACCCGTCGGCGATTCCTTTGGCGCGGCTATTCAGTGCGGATGAGACATGGAGACTTATCGCAATGAACCAGATTGTGGGTGTGCGCGCGGTCTTTGGCGATGCCTCTTTGGATCAGCTGGTTTTGTCTTATGCGATTGAACGAGATCTTTCGAGCAGTCCGGTCAAAGCCATTGCAATCATTGCGCCGAGCCGTGTTTCTACACCGATTGCAGACCGTGATGCCAAATTAAACGTTTTGGGACAGATCCTTTCCGCTATTCAGCAGGTGCTGACGCAGAAGTCAGAGCCTAAGTCTCCTGAAGAAATGTTCAAGCTGAACTTGGCGTTTAATCATAGCAGGACAGTCGTTGCCGAAATCCGTCAGCGCATCAAACAGGCGATGGCGGATCCTGATCCTCATCGTTC
>JAEUSC010000450.1 GCA_016789035.1 Candidatus Omnitrophota bacterium | reverse complement strand
AAAAGTGAAAATGGTCAGCGCAATGTAGGTTTTATTTACCACCGTTGTAAATATGGTCCACAGGTTTTCGAACGAATGGGTAAAGACCGCTGGATTGTTCAGTAAGTGAAGGTCATCATCCCAGTAGACAAAACCGGCAAGCAGACACGGCCAGAATGAACAGGCGGTTAGAACAATCAGTAAAAGGACATTCCACATGGTTCTACGGGGTTGCGCTTTTATTTGTTAGGGAAATGTCATTGGGCGTATTTTTTGTGGGTGCCATCACAAAAAGGTTTCTTACTGGTTACCTTACATCCACATAATAAAACCGTTTGGGCTTCGGTGATTTCAAAGAAGTATGGCCGCATGCCTGTGGGGCCGTGGGAGCCGTCACAAAAGGGCTGCTTTTTGGAAACGCCACAGGTGCACCAAGCATACCGTCCGGCTTCTAACCGAACGGTATACGGTTCATTGTGCTGGTCTTTTTTCATTATTGAGTTTTCTCGATGGGTTGCCCGAGTTCTTTTAGCTGGCCGATAAAAACACATCGGGTGAGATTGTCATCGTACAGATAGATTTTTCCTGTGCTTTGTTCAAAGAAACCCAGGCGGCCGGCAGGTGTATTAAACAGGCTGACTCCAGAAAAGTTTCGACCTGCCTCTTGGGCCATGGAGTTCATGGTTGTACCAATAAAAATTGATGTGAAGATCAGAATCGTGACACAGGCAAAGACGTAGAAATTATTTTTCATAACAACCTCCGGTTAACGTTAAATTGATTTTTAAATTATAGAGTATGGGCAGTGTTAAATCAATCGGCAGATTAGGAGAAATAAATTATTTTGCATTACAAAAATATTTCATAACGATAGAATGAAAACCAATTTCAAGGAAAGGGTGGTTATGAGCACGCAACAATTTGATTATGTTTTAATTGGGGCTGGCATTATGGGATTGACGATAGCCGCTACGCTCAAGGAATTAAGGCCGAAGGCCTCCATTGCGATTATCGAAAAGGAACCGTATGAGGCTGAACATGCCTCTGGACGCAACAGCGGAGTTTTGCATGCAGGGTTCTATTATACTGCCGACAGCTTAAAGGCTCGTTTTACGGTGGAAGGCAGTCGAACGATGAAAGATTATTGCCGGCGCAAGGGGCTTTTGATCAATGAATGCGGGAAGCTGGTGGTTGCGCAGAACCAGGAAGAGCTGGAAAAGTTGTTTGAGTTGGAGCAACGGGGGAAACGCAACGGATCTAAGATAGAGCTGATTGATGAAAAGCGTGCCCAGGAAATCGAACCCAATGTGAAAACGTATAAACAGGCTCTTTATTCTCCTTTGACGGCCAGTATTGATCCGAAAGAGGTCTGCGCCTCGATCCGTCATGATCTTGAGCAGGCACAGGTCAACTTTTTGTTCTCAACAAAATATCTCGGACGCACTGGTCAGATCATTCATACCGACCGGGGGGACGTTCAATCGGGCAAGTTAATCAACTGTTCCGGTCTCTATGCAGATAAGATTGCTCAAGATTTCGGTTTTGGTAAAAAGTATACGATGATTCCGTTTAAAGGGCTTTATCTGAAATATACAAAAAATAAGACAGATATTAAAACCAATATCTATCCGGTCCCAAACCTAAAGAATCCCTTTCTGGGAGTTCATTTTACTAAAACTGTTCATGGCGATATCAAAATTGGTCCAACAGCCATTCCCGCATTCTGGCGCGAGAATTACAGTTCCCGCTCAAATTTTCAGTTGGCGGAGCTGGGAGAGGTGATGCTGCGCGAATCGCAACTTTTTTTAACAAACGCTTTTGGTTTTCGGTCGTTGGCTATGGAAGAGATGCAAAAATATAATAAAGCCTACTTTATTGGTCTGGCCCAGAAAATGGTGCGATCCATTGATCCCCAAGGATTTACGGAATTTACCAAGCCGGGAATTCGAGCGCAACTCTTAGATAAGAAATCCTTAAGTTTAGTGCAGGATTTTGTTATAGAGGCGGACGCCAAGAGTGTCCACGTCCTTAATG
>JAEUSC010000248.1 GCA_016789035.1 Candidatus Omnitrophota bacterium | reverse complement strand
TTAGAGGGACACTTGACACTGCTGGTGTAAATAATAGAAAAAAATCTCGTTCAAAATATGGAACTAAGAGAGCAAAGTAATGAGAAGACGCAGAGCTGAAAAAAGAGAAACAATTCCCGATCCAAAGTATAGTAGTGACATGGTTGCACGATTTGTCAGTATTGTAATGACCAAAGGAAAAAAGACGATAGCTGAATCTATTGTCTATGGTGCCCTGGATATCATTAAAGATAAAACTCCGGAAGATACGCCCCTTAAGGCATTCAATAAAGCCATTGATAACGTTAGACCTCGATTAGAAGTCAAAGGTCGTAGGGTAGGGGGCGCAACTTATCAAGTTCCCGTTGATGTGTCTCCGTTAAGAGGCTCTTCTCTAGCTATGCGCTGGATCAGAGACTTTGCCCGTAAGAAAAAAGGTAAACCCATGATGGTAAAATTAGCAGATGAATTAATAGCTGCTTATAAGAGTGAAGGTCCTGCCATTAAAAAGCGAGATGAAACACATAAAATGGCCGAGGCTAACCGAGCGTTCAGTCATTTGAGATGGTAAAAATTTCTATTAATTTTTTTTAAGGTCTAAAATAATTTATGGCATCAAACACAATTCCCCTCAATAAGTTCCGAAATTTTGGAATTATTGCCCATATCGACGCAGGAAAGACTACCACGACGGAAAGAGTCTTATACTACACAGGGACGATTCACAAGATGGGCAATATTGACGATGGTAACACTACCATGGACTTCATGGCCCAGGAGCAAGAGCGCGGTATTACCATTCAATCAGCTGCGACAACGGCCTTCTGGAGAGACCATCGGTTTAATATTATTGACACACCTGGCCACGTGGACTTTACAATTGAAGTCGAAAGGTCATTAAAGGTTCTCGATGGGTGTGTAATCGTTCTGTGTGGATGTTCTGGCGTTCAGCCTCAAACCGAAACCGTCTATCGGCAGGCCGATAAATACCGTGTTCCTCGTATTGCGTTTATTAATAAGATTGATCGTTTGGGCGCTGATTTTGATAGGGTCCTCGGTGAAATGCATGAACGCCTTGGTGCCAACGCCGCAGGCATTGAGTTTCCCGATGGTACAGAGGACAATTTTAAAGGTATTATTGATGTTATTAACGAACAATACATCAATTACACTGATAAAGATGGTATGGAGTATGAGCGCCTGCCGCTTCCCGAACAATTTAAAGAAAAGACAAAGCAATATCGTCATACATTAATTGAGCGTTTGGCGGAAGTTGATGATGAAATTATGGATTTGTTTCTTAACAGCAAAGAACCGACCAAAGAACAAATCATGGCAGCGATTCGACGGACAGTCATTACATGTAAGTTTATTCCTGTTCTGGTGGGAACTGCTTTAAGAAACCGTGGTGTCCAAATGGTTTTAGATGCCATTGTTGACTACCTTCCTTCTCCTTTAGACATTCCTCCTATCAAAGGTCATAATCCGGGTAATGCAGAAGAAGTTATTGTACGTAAGCCTGAGGAATCTGAATCTCCTGTAGGGCTTGTATTTAAAATTGCATCGGATCCTTATGTGGGTAAAATTTTTTATACACGCGTTTACGCTGGAAAATTTGTTCCGGGTCAACAATACTTGAATGCATCGAATGGGAAACGGGAAAAGATTGCAAAAATGGTTTTGATGCACGCCAATAAGCAAGAAATTGTTAATTCCGCAGCAGCAGGTGAGATTGTTGCCCTTGTGGGTTTAAAAGAATCCAAATCTGGCGATACCATTTGCGCGGAAGATAAGCCCATGCTTTTGGAAGGCTTGAAACCACCCGAAGCTGTTATTTCCCTAGCTATTGAGCCGTTAACCAAGGCGGATCAGGATAAAATGGGTGTGGTGCTTCGCAAGTTTCTTGATGAAGATCCGTCGTTAAGAGTCAAATATGACAAGGAAACCTCTCAAACGATTATTTCAGGAATGGGCGAGTTGCATTTGGAAATAATTGTCGATCGGATGAAGCGTGAACATAATCTGGCATGCAATGTTGGACGCCCTGAAGTTGCATACAAGGAAGCCATAACTAAAAAGGTTACTGGCATTGTTGGTAAGTACATTTCTCAAAGCGGTGGTCGTGGTAAATACGGTTATGTTGTCATCGATGTTGAGCCAGGCGAAGTTGGTAAAGGCATTGTGTATGTTGACAAAATTCGTAGCGGTGCCATTCCCAGAGAATTCATCAAGCCATGTTTTGAAGGTATTGAAATCGGTGCTCAAAGCGGCGTCTTGGCAGGTTATCCGGTTACCGATTTTCAGGTCAGCCTAGTCGATGGAAAATATCATGACGTTGACTCTGATGAAATGTCGTTTCAGTTGGCCGCAAAGTTTGCGATTCATGATGCATTTAGAGCAGCTGGTCCGATCTTCCAGGAACCTATTATGAAGCTTGAGATTGTTGTTCCAGAGGATTATTGGGGAGCTGTCATCGGTGATCTTTTGACACGGCGAGCCAAGATTAACGAATCAGGTAACCGCGGCAAATTAAAGACAGCATTGGTGGATGTTCCTTTAGCTGAAATGTTCAACTATGCTAATGCGATTCGTTCGTTATCGCAAGGTCGTGGAACGTTTTCCATGGAGCCTTCATATTATGCGCAAGTACCAAACAACATTGCCGAGAAGATTATCGGTTCTCGCCAGGATGTTGTTAAGAAAGTCAGCTAAACGTTATTTTAGAGATAAGCGAATAAAAATAAGGGGAGGAGTTATCAATGGCTAAAGAAAAATTTAATCGTAATAAACCGCATTTGAACATCGGAACTATTGGTCACGTTGACCATGGTAAAACGACGCTCAGTTCTGCGATCACCAACGTCTTAGCGAGCCAGGGTCTTGCCGAGGCGCGCAGCTATGATTCCATTGACAATGCTCCTGAAGAAAAAGAGCGTGGTGTTACGATCAACATCTCACATATCGAGTATCAGACTGCCAATCGTCATTATGCACATATTGATTGCCCAGGACACGCCGACTATATCAAGAACATGATCACCGGTGCGGCTCAAATGGACGGAGCGATCCTTGTGGTCTCCGCTGCTGACGGCCCGATGCCGCAAACCCGTGAGCACATCCTTTTGGCTCGCCAAGTCAACGTTCCTCGGATTGTAGTTTTTATGAATAAATGTGACCAAGTTGAAGATAAGGAATTACTCGACTTAGTTGAAATGGAGATTCGTGATTTACTTTCTAAATACAAATTTGATGGCGATAAAACGCCGATCATCCGCGGAAGTGCATTGGATGCGTTAAATAACATCAAAGATCCTGTGAAGACAAAACCGATTATGGATCTGATGGCTGCTGTCGATGAGTTTATTCCCACACCTGTTCGCGAATTGGACAAGCCATTTTTGATGGCGGTTGAAGACGTTTTTTCAATCTCTGGACGCGGAACAGTCGCAACGGGTCGTATTGAGCGAGGTAAGTGCAAGGTTGGCGAAGAAGTTGAGCTCGTCGGTCTGCGTGAAAAAGTCAGCAAGACAGTTATCACAGGTGTTGAAATGTTCCGCAAGGAATTGGATGAAGGACAAGCTGGCGACAACGTTGGTCTTCTTCTTCGCGGCGCCGATAAAGACACATTGGAACGCGGGATGGTTTTGGCGGCTAATGGATCTATTACTCCACATACAAAGTTCAAGGCCTCCGCATATATCTTAACCAAAGAAGAAGGTGGACGTCATACACCGTTCTTTAAAGGATATCGTCCTCAGTTTTACTTCAGAACAACCGACGTGACTGGTACCGCTCAGCTTCCTGAAGGACAGGAAATGTGTATGCCTGGCGATAACGTAGAATTGGTTGTTGAACTGATCACTCCTGTGGCATTGGAAAAGGAACTTCGTTTCGCCATCCGTGAAGGTGGAAAGACTGTGGGTGCGGGTGTTGTTTCCGAAGTATTGAAATAAATTAATTATGTAGGGGCGGGAATATTCTCGCCCCCTACAAGTTTAGGACTATTATGCAAAAAATTCGCATTAAACTTAAGGCTTATGATCACCGTTTGATCGATCAATCAACACAAGAAATTGTGGATACTGCCATCCGTACAGGTGCACAGGTCACAGGACCTGTTCCTCTACCGACTAAAAAAGAGTTATATACAGTGTTGAGATCGCCTGTTATTGATAAAAAATCTCGCGAGCAATTTCAATTGGCAACTCATAAACGATTGATTGATCTTGTTAACCCAACATCCAAGACAGTTGAAGCTTTGCGTAAGTTGAATCTCCCCGCAGGCGTTGATGTTGAAATAAAGCAATAAGCTTAGTAAGCTTAAATTTTGTGTACAGGAGTTTTCTATGATTCGTGGTTTATTAGGAAAAAAAGTTGGAATGACTCAAATATTTGATGCAGAAGGCAACATCACGCCCGTGACTGCAATTGAAGTCGGACCATGTGTAGTTTTAGGTTTAAAAGAAAAACCAATGAAGGTTGTATTGGGTTTTGGAAATGTGAAGGAGTCTGCATTAAATAAGCCTCGTTCTGGTTTCTTTAAAAAATTAGGTGTGGCACCATTGCGTAGAGTTCAAGAGTTCTCTTCAACTGATAATAAAGAGTACTCTGTTGGACAAGAACTTAAGGCTGATTTTTTTAAGCCAGGAGATTTCGTGGATATCAGCGGTATCTCAATTGGTAAGGGTTTTCAGGGTGGTATGAAGCGATGGAATTGGGGAGGCGGTCCGGCTGCCCACGGTTCCATGCATCACCGACGAGTTGGTTCGATTGGTTCAAGCTCTGACCCGTCGCGCGTATATCGTGGTCAGCATATGCCTGGTCACATGGGGATGGATAAGGTCACAACTCAAAACCTACGCGTTATGAATGTCGACGTTGAGAATAATTTAGTTTTGGTCAAGGGAGCGGTTCCCGGCCACAAAAATGGTTATCTGACAATTAATAAGGCTTTAAAGAAGGCATTTCGTTCTCTGGATGAAAAACGCGAAGTCGTAGAGTCGAAGCGTAATCCGATGAAGCAAAGTAAGGCTGCTGCCAAAGGTGGCGGTTCAGCTAAGTCCGGCGGTAAAAAATAATTAAGATAGGTATTCGTATGGCAAAATTAACGGTGCATGATATCAAGGGAAAAGAGACAGGCAGTGTACAGCTTCCCGATGATATATTTGGTGTGAAGGTCAATGAAGCCGTCATACATCAAGCG
>JAEUSC010000201.1 GCA_016789035.1 Candidatus Omnitrophota bacterium | reverse complement strand
AATATCTTGATTTAATCCTTTCCATCCGTGTGGTCGATGATACGAAGCAGGCCATAGAGCATATCAATCAATACGGATCGCACCATTCCGATGCGATTGTAACCGATGATGATAAAGAGGCGCAGGCGTTTTTACGAGCCGTTGATTCAGCGTGTGTATACGTGAATGCGTCAACTCGATTTACCGACGGTTATGAGTTCGGGTTTGGTGCGGAAGTGGGGATCAGCACTGATAAGCTTCATGTCAGAGGCCCAATGGCCTTAGAAGGGCTGACCACTTACAAATACGAAATTTTAGGTAAAGGACAAATCAGATCGTGAAGCGTGTTGGGATTTTTGGCGGAACTTTTAACCCGATTCATTATGGGCATCTAATTGCGGCCCAGACGGTAGGCGTTGCTTTGAAGTTAGAGGAGACAGTCTTTGTTCCTTGTGCCCATCCGCCGCATAAAACGGAGCGCGAGCTTGCTCCGGCCGAAGACCGATTGGCGATGATTCGTCTGGCGATTAAAAGAAACCCTTTTTTTGCAGTTTCTGATTATGAAATCAGGAAAGGCGGAAAATCTTATAGCATCGATACGGCCAAATATTTTCAAGCGCTTTATCCATCTAAGACGAAATTCTTTTTTATTGTCGGCGCTGATGCGGCAGAATGTCTTCCGACTTGGAAAGATGTCGGACAGTTGATTAAAATGGTTACGTTTGTGGCGGTCAATAGGCCGGGGTACAAGTCGTTGGTTGATCATTCGGTTAAATATAAGTCGATGGAGATTCCAGGAATGGAGATTTCTTCGTCGTTTATCCGGCATTCGTTACACATGGGTAAATCCATCCGTTATCTGACTCATGAAAAAGTGGTTGATTATATATATCAGAAGAAATTGTATAAAACCTAAACATCAAGGAGTGCTATGAGTATTTCGGGAACTCAAATCAAGTTTGGTACTGATGGTTGGCGCGGTGTTATTGGCGATGTTTTTACATTTGAGAATGTGGGTATCGTCTCTCAGGCGATTGCGGAGTGGATCACACATCATACGAATCCTGTCGATGGTGTAAAGTCGGTTTGTATCGGATATGACAATCGGTTTCTTTCACAGGAATTCGCCGAAATTGTCAGTTGTGTATTTGCGGCTAATGGTATCAAGGTTATTCTGTCGGACACTTCTATTCCGACTCCGGCGTTGAGTTTTGGGGTAACAAGGAAAAAAAGTGTGGCCGGAATCATGATTACGGCAAGCCACAATCCTGGAAAATTCAATGGAATCAAAATTAAAACCGCGCAAGGCGGAGCCGCAGGTAAGGATATTACCGACGTTGTAGAATCATTCCTGCATAAGACTCCGGTTAAGAAGAATGAGTTAGATCAGTCCAAAAAAGATGGATCAATCACATTGCATGATTTTAAGGTGGAGTATGTGAAGTTCATTCGAAATTACGTAGATTTTAAAAAGATCAAATCGGCCAAGTTTAAGGTGATTCAGGATGTGATGCACGGTAGCGGGCGCGATTTGATGCAACAGATTCTCAAAGGTACCCAGATTCGTTTAGAGCTGATTCGAACCGATGTTAATCCATCCTTTGAAGGAGGAAAGCCAGAGCCGGTCGCGGAATATTTGCAGCAGCTAATTGGCCGCATGAAAAAGGAAAAATGGGATTTAGGGTTGGTTTTAGACGGCGATGCTGATCGCGTGGCGGCGGTTGAGCCGGGCGGGAAGTTTATCAGTCCGCAGAAGATTTTGGGTTTATTGATTCTTCATTTGGTGAGAAATCGCGGACTAAACGGAGGTGTCGTAAAAACATTGTGCGGCACGACCATGATCGATCATATTGCTAAAAAGCTTAACCTGAAGCTTTACGAAACTCCGGTCGGTTTTAAGTATATTTCGGACTTGATGGTCACCCAGAATATCGTGGCCGGTGGAGAAGAAGCTGGTGGGATGGGGTTGCCCAATTACATTCCTGAACGGGACGGTTCGCTCTCAGGTCTTCTTTTACTTGAAATGATGGTCTATCAAAAAAAGAATATCAAACAACTGCTCGAGCAGATGGAAAAAGAATTCGGAGCTTATTTTTATGAGAGGTTGGATTTGACCATTGACCGCCGGGCCTGTGACTTAAATAAAATTAAGACTATTCCTGAGTTATTGGGCAAAAAGGTTGTGAATGTAAAAGATTTTGATGGCGTGAAGTTGACGTGTGCTGATGAAAGCTGGTTGATGTTTCGTCCTTCTGGAACAGAGCCTCTCGTGAGAATTTACTCGGAGGCCAAGTCTTTGAAGAAAGCTAAGGACCTGATTGCTTTTGGCCGTAAATTCTTGGAAGCCGCGTTATAGTCATTTATTATATGGTTTATTGGATCGTTTATTTTGCAACCAAGCTTTTGAGTTTTTTGTATTTTCCGCTGAGGATTCAAGGTAGGGAAAATATCCCGCGGACGGGGGCGTTTTTGCTGGCCTGCAATCACGTCAGTTATCTTGATCCTATGGTTATGGGGATCGCCACAGGCCGTCGCATGAACTTCATGGCCAAGGAAGAGCTGTTTAGAAAGCCTGTTTTGGGATTTGTCCTGGTTAGGTTATGGGCATTTCCCGTCAAGCGCAATACTGCCGACCGTGGCGCGTTAAAAGAGAGCCTTGCGCGTCTTAAGCGAGGGTTGCCGTTATTAATGTTTCCCGAAGGAACACGCCACGGGGCGCCAGGTGAAAAGAAAATTGAATCAGGGATTGGTTTTCTCGCCATTAAAGCAAACGTCCCTGTCATTCCTGTGTATATCGAAGATTCCCAGAAAGTTTTACCACCCGGGGCTAAGTTTCTCCACCGCCACGCTGTTAAAGTTCGCTATGGAATCCCAAAAAAATTTCCCCAGGATAGTGATTATGATCAGGTCGCACGTCAGGTCATGGAAAGTGTCTGGGTCTTAAAGTCTCAAGGTTTTTAATAACTAAATCAGCCGTTGCTAGCTTTCTGCCCGAAAAAATTATTGACAAACAAAAATGTTTTGCGATAATTAAACACTTTGTTTTTATCCCTTTAGGGAAAATCTAAAAAAACAAAGAATTCGAAGAAAAAGAGGAATAATTTAAATGAGTGACAATCGTTCA
>JAEUSC010000200.1 GCA_016789035.1 Candidatus Omnitrophota bacterium | reverse complement strand
ATACGGCCCGCGACAACTACTGGGCGATCTTCCTGAAACTCACTTAGAACTTGGGCAACGGGCTGGATATTGGGAAACTTCTGACCATAAGGCTTAACACCTTTTTGCTGTAAATGCGTCAATTTTGCAAGACGAGAGGCTTTTAAATCATCTACCGGTTCCATTGTGTAACCACCTTAAAATATAAATATTTATAAAAATTTAGATTTTAATTATATAGAAAACATTAAAGAGTGTCAATAAAAGGCAGGCAAATTTAATTGGGAAAATGCTTAATTAGGATGGATAATCAAGCCGCGACTATGGAAATTCCTGCTTGGTTGGCCAGTTTAACAGTTTTGTCTTTGTCAATAATCAGAGTCTTTCCAGCTTCTATAGCTAAGCATGCCCCTTGCCCTTTGATCATCGTCTTAATTGTTTTAGGCCCAATCACCGGAACGTCGAAACGGTCATCCTGTTTGGGTTTGCTGGTTTTGACTACAACCCCACCTTTTTGGGCAATCTGACAACCCCTTAATATTGCACGGTCGGTTCCTTCCATGGCTTCTATCGCAACAATGGCCTTTTCTTTGATCACAACTGTCTGACCAATGTCAATACCACCCATGAGCTTTGCAATAGTCATGCCAAACTGAATATCATCAAGCTCACCGGATGTTGGGGCTTTCTTTGTCAAAGTTCCTTTTGGTGCCAAAAAATCCTGCAACAACATTGTCGAATCCATCAGTTCCATGCCGTGGGCTTGCAATCGATCAGCTACAGCCCGAAAAATGCTGTCCGCCTTACGATCTTTAATGGCCGCAAAAATACCTTGAAACTCTCTATCCATCGCCACTTTTTCATCAAACAGATTCTTTGGGTTCACCTGGCCCGCCATGATGACCTGCTTGACATTTTCTTGATTAAAATACAAAAAGAGCTTTTGCAAATCTCCCGCATTAAACCATGCAAATTTGTCTACAATATAAGGGAGATAAAAGACCGTGTCTCCACGGATTCCAGCAGCAACCACCTGGATATTTTTTAATTTTGCGGCATGCGCAAATAAAACGGGAAATCGTCCGTTTCCAGCAATCAACCCTATTTTTTGAATGAATTGAGACATTTAGGAAGGCCTTTGGAAGTCTCAAAAAAGATCAGAGATTAACCGATTAGCCACAAACGCCACGCTCTGAACCGCGGATAAAACCGATTAAATATTCCAACTCGGTGGTTGAACCCAAATCCTTCTGGACTTTCTCAATAGCATGCGTTTTTGACAGTCCGGAATGAAACAAAATTTTAAATGCTTTACGTAATGTCGAGATCGTTGATTGCTCAAACTGCCCTCGTTTAAGCCCCACAATGTTTACACCAAAAACTTTGCTGGGATCTCCATCACACATGGAATAAGGAGGAACATCCTGCACAACCTTTGAACAGCCCCCGACGATGGACATCGTTCCAATACGAACAAATTGATGAACGCCAGACAAACCTCCAATAATCGCCCGATCCTCAAGCGTGACATGCCCCGCCAATGTCCCGAGGTTGGCGATCACGCAATCATTCCCAATCTTACAGTCATGGGCCACATGTGAATACGCCATAAATAAATTACGATTACCAATAATTGTCTGTCCGCCACCTTCTTCGGTGCCACAGTTGACCGTAACATATTCGCGAAAAACGTTCTTGGTACCAATCTTTAGGAAGCTATTTTTCCCACCCACATGCTTTTTATCTTGAGGAGCACTTCCAATAACCGCTCCGGTAAAAAATTGACAGCCGGCTCCGATTTCTGTATTTCCTGTTATGACGCAATGATTTCCAATAACGACATCATCCTCAATAACAACATTGCCCTCAATAATCGCATAAGGACCAATAGAAACACTAGGGGCTATCTTTGCGCTCGGGGATATGACTGCTGTTTCGTGAATTAAAACATCCATAACGGTGATGATTCTACCTCATTGGGGATTAAGATAATCAGCTTCAATAAATGAAAACACCATCTCTGCTTCCGCAGCAACTTCACCGTCAACTTTAGCAGTCCCTTTGACTTGCGTTGTTCTGGATCGGTCCCGAATAACTTCAACTTCCATCACGAGCTGATCGCCGGGAACAACCACCCGCCGAAATTTGACATTGTCTACAGCCATGAAGAAGGCTACTTTACCATGATGATCCGGATTCGTCAAGACGACGACTCCGGCAGTCTGTGCCATGGCCTCAACCATCAAAACCCCCGGCATAATTGGCCGAGTTGGAAAATGACCCTGAAAAAAATTGTCATTAATGGTAACATTCTTGATTCCAATGGCCCGTTTTCCCATTTCAATTTCAATAACCTTATCCACAAGAAGAAAAGGATAGCGGTGAGGCAAAATCTTCATAATTTGCCCCACATCAATGTCCTTTCCTTGAGGAATAAAAGGCTGATAAATAAAACTTTGAGATTCGTACTTTCGTTTTTGTTCAGCAATTTTCTTTAAAAGCTGCCTATTCAAAGCATGGCCGCTCTTAGTTGCAAAAACATGGCCATAAATAGGGAATCCAAGAAGATACAAATCACCAATGCAGTCGAGAATTTTGTGTCTAACAAATTCATCCTCAAATCGAAGCTTATTTTTCACTACGCCATTGTGCCCAACAACTAGAGTGTTGTTGTAATTAGCTCCTTTTCCTAGGCCCTGAGCAACCAAATCATTAGCTTCGCTTTCCAAAACAAATGTACGGCAGGCTACAATTTCTTTTTCAAAAGTATTTCCATTTAATACCGTCGAGAAAAACTGTGACTTTAAATTCGGATGATCGTAATTTAATGTATATGATATTTTAAAATCATCTGCAGGCGTAATCAATAATGAAGAACCATTATGTGCCACTCCAATAGGTTCTTGAATCCGAAACCCATTCCTTGGCGCCTCCTGGACCTGAATTCCTGCTTTCTTAAAAGCGTTAAAATATTCCAGACCGCTCCCATCCAACCCAGGAAGCTCATCACCATCAATTTCGATGGTCAGATTATCAATTCCTAATCCGCATAAAACACTCGTTAAATGCTCAACAGTTACAATCATGACGTCACCATGACTGATGGCTGTACATCGCGTAACATTGGGGTCGGTGACGACACATTCCTCATCCAGCTTTATGACCGGCTTTTGGGGAAGGTCAACGCGCACAAAGCGAATTCCCTCATTAGCTAATGCCGGTTTAAAATGAACATTAACATGGACACCTTTATGAAGGCCTACGCCACTTAATGTAAATGGATTAATGATGGTTTTCTGCTGATTTTTCATAGGAGTTATAATTTTTGAGCCACTTTTTTCTCCAGCTCATCAATACGTTTCTTTAAATCCTGGATTGTTTTGACATATTTGGGAAGCAGTTGAACATGGGCGTTGACCTCCATCATCTTGTCAATTGGTCTAGCTGGATAGCCGGTTACCTGCGTATGTGGAGCAATTGATTTGGATACTCCCGCTTTAGCCGATACAATGGCTCCTTCACCAATCGTTAGGTGTCCGGCAATACCCGCCTGTCCTGCCAGAATCGCTCCATTTCCGATTGTTACGCTTCCAGAAATTCCCGACTGCGAAACAATAATACAATTTTCGCCAACTACAACGTTATGAGCTATCTGCACCAAATTATCAATTTTTGTTCCCTGGCCCACCACAGTTTTATCAAAACGGGCCCGGTCAATGGTGACACAGGCACCAATTTCAACATCATCTTCAATAATAACAGTACCCACCTGGGGAATCTTATGGTTTTTTCCATCCACCATGACATATCCAAATCCGTCGCAGCCGATTACTGTTCCGCTATGGATAATGACCCTATGTCCAATGGTTACCGTCTCACGAACGGTAACGTTCGGATAAATAAGACAGTCAGAACCGATTTGTGCCTTCAGACCCAAATAGCATCCGGCGTGAATCACACTGCGTTCACCGAGAACGACCCCCGGTTCGACCACTACGTAAGGTCCAATCGCAACGTCCTTTCCTATCACAACATCTTTAGCAATGATCGCAGTAGGATGGATTCCTTTTATAACATTGGTATTCTCGGGGAGAAAAAGAGATATCGCTTTCGAAAATGCCAGCGAAGAATTCTTAGTCCTAATAAAAGTTTTCCCCGGGATAGACAATTCCCGGGGAACAATAACAGCGGACGCTTTGGATTGTTCAGCCAAAGCTATATATTTAGGATTGGCGACAAAGCTCAAATCGCCTTCCTGCGCTTCTTTAAGACCCGCACATCCTTTGATCAGAGTCGAATCATCGCCGCAAACATCCCCTTCAATAAATTTCGCTATCTCAGCAACAGTCTTTCGCATAACAACAACTCTACAATGCCTATTTGCCCTTGTAATTATCGTTGAGCAGCTTGATTACCGTCTCTGTAATGTTCAGTTGCTGATCTCCGTAGATCAAAAC
>JAEUSC010000031.1 GCA_016789035.1 Candidatus Omnitrophota bacterium | reverse complement strand
TATAACAGCTTGATGGTTCAAGTAGGAAAAGAGCTCATGCAATTGAACAATCAAATGAACCTCATCGGTCATGGCGTTTAAATAACCGTTCAAACTGTCAATCACCACCATCCGCATATCACTGCTTTCCACCATCTGCTTGATTTGGTAGGCGAATTCTCCCGGAGAAAGTTCGGAAACACTGATCTGCTTGATCAAAACCTTTTCAGTTTTTACGTATTTTTCCAAGTCCATTCCCAATGCCTTGGCCCTGTGTAAATAGGTTCTGACGTTCTCATCGAAACAGTAGATGGCAACCTTCTCACCTTTCTCAGCCAGTGCCAGCGCCGCACGCATGGCCAGCGTGGATTTTCCCACACCGGGAGGACCTAACAAAAGATTGCTGGTCCCACGTTCAATGCCACCCCCTAGAAGATTGTCAAATTCCGGAATCCCTGTTGAGACTGTTTGCATGGGAAATTCTTTTTTGTTCTGTTTTGATAACAGGCGAGGAAAGACGCACAGTCCACCCCTTAGAATCACAAAATCGTGATACCCTTCCTGAAAGGTGCTCCCACGGATTTTATCAACATGCAGTTGCCGGCGAGGAACACCATAAGACAATATGTTCTTCTCAAGAGTGATGACACCATGGGCAATGCTCTGGATTTGCAAATCCTCCTGGCCCGCGGTGCGGTCATCCAGCAACAAGACCGTGCAATTTAATTTTGAAAAGTATTGCTTAAGCCCCAGCATTTGCCTTCGATAGCGCAGAGAATTTTGCGCCAGCAAACGGATTTCAGCCAATGAATCAAAAACAACGCGTGCAGGTTTATATTCTTTGACATTGTCGATGATTAATTTAATGGTTTGTTTCAATTCAATCTCGGAAGGATGGAAAAGGGTATTCTGTTTCTCCACAGAAAGATTTTCTTCAATGGACGACAAATCGATAATATGAACCTTATCTAACGACCACCCATGGGACTCTGCGATCACCCTGATTTCTTCTTCGGTTTCCGATAAGCTGATGTACAAGACTTTTTCATTTTCAGACACGCCTTGCAGAAGAAACTGAAGAGCCAATGTTGTCTTGCCAACTCCGGGATCCCCCTGGATCAAATAAAATCGGCGTGCCGGCAAACCACCGTTTAAAATATTGTCCAATTCTTTGATTCCCGTCAGACACTTGAAATTTTTCATATTCTTTATCCTGTTATCCTGAAAAATTTTTACAGCATTCTATTATCACCAACCCAGATCTTCAACGCCTATTATGCGCTGTCTGTTAACTGTCTGTAACATACTGAGCAGCTTAAAGCAAATCCCTGAATGAATGCGGCGCTCATTCATCCAGGGAAAACCATAACAGGAACAGATCATTCATATCATTTAATTCTTAGGCCCTCTCTTTAACAAGAGGAGCCCCGGAATGGTTTGCGCAATGGGCGCAACAATAAACGCGCCCGTTTTCCTCAACCCCATGACCAATGATTTTACAATCACAGTGGGGACACACCGGTGCCAGAAAATTAATGGCACACTCGAAACAGTCAAAGACGTACGTCTGGGTACTTGTCCGAATTTCAAAAGTTTTGTCATAATCGTTTCCACAGCTTTCACACTTTGCCATACGAATCTCCTTGGCTCTTTCCAATATCAGACAAATGACTCTTTCCCCTCAAAGCCGCACTGGCCCGTAAGCCATCTGCAAATAAAATATTAGGGAGCGAAAAACCGCTTGGCGACTTCATTCCAATTGACCACATTCCAAAATGCGGCAATATAATCCGCCCGACGATTTTGATATTTTAAATAATAGGCATGTTCCCATACATCCAGACCCAAAATAGGAAAACCTTTAACATCGACGATATCCATCAAAGGATTATCCTGGTTCGGCGTTGAGCAGATGACGAGCTGGTCATCTTGTATGACAAGCCACGCCCATCCGGAGCCGAAACGATTTGCAGCTGCGGCCGAAAATTGCTTCTTAAACTGTTCAAAAGATTCAAAGGAATCATTGATAGCTTCCAACAAACCGCCTCCGGGGGATCCTCCGCCCTCCGGTGAAATGAGTGTCCAGAAAAGGGAATGATTGTAATGCCCTCCGGCATTGTTACGGACAGCTGCCGGATATTGGGAAATATTGGCGCAAATTTCTTCAACATCCATTTTCTCAGCGTCCGTTCCGGCAATGGCATCGTTTAATTTATTCACATATGTAGCATGATGCTTACCGTGATGAATCATCATGGTTTGAGCATCAATGTGGGGCTCGAGGGCGTCCACCCTAAAGCCCAGCTCCGGCAATTGAAAAACATTTTCCACAGATCCAGCCAATTCTGAGTTCTTTTTAAATAACGGTGGCGTGACTTCCATGAGGCACCTCCCTTTAAACTACTGCCAATACCCTGGCTTTTGGTAATGTTCATGCAATTCTTTTTCGTACGAGTGGTTCGGCATTAATTCACCTATTTGCGGACTGTTCTTAACCTGCTGTTTAGTTAAAGCAACAAAAATGGTCGACTCCAGCCAGCTAATGTGATCCATCCAGGCCACAGCCACCAATATACGTCGACCGGTAAGCCACCGTCCTGCATCAACCACCAGGTAGCGCACCTTCCATGTGGCTTCTTGAACAATGAAATCCGTGAGGTGTCCGATCGCACCGTCTGTGGCATGAATGGAATATTTTTTAACAACTTTCAGACTTCTTAAATGAAGGTCCTCTTTGTTAATGGTCGTCTTTAGCAGCTGACCCGGTAAACCAACTGTTGACTCATCACCCGCAACAGCCAGAGGTGGCCAGTAAGCAGGCCAACTGTAATAAGCGAACAATTCCTCTTCTTGCTGTCGGGAAACAGGTTTGTGGGTATCAATGTCCGGTGAATGTTTAATCTGATCACGATTCAAACTGACCGGAAAGCGGCGGCCGATATAATCCGCCGGACCACTCAAAGCCCCCGGGGACAGCAATACCCGGCGGCCTGTTAACCAATTTCCACAGTTGACAACAGCATAACGGACGGTCCAGGTTTCATCATCAAAATACAAATCATCAACGTGACCGATTTCTCCGTCTGACGCATGAATACTCCAACCCAGAAAATCAACAGCACTTTTTAACATATTCTCTTCCCCCATATTCACAACCTTAGCTACTAAATACGGATTTCTACGCGGCTCCTTAGACACCAAAGCTCACTTATCCACGAGAAATGACACCTTCGCATTCACACGATATTCAAGAATTTTGTTCTCTTCCACGATTGCCTGCAAATCTTGAATATATATCGATTGAACGTTTCGGACGGACGCCGTCACTTCTGTGAGGGCCTGCTGGGCCGCATCCTCCCAACTTTTGGGGGATTGAGCGATAACTTCGATAACTTTAACGACGGCCATATTAAGCCTCCTTTGCGATAAACCATACAGGTAAGAATTACGTAAGGGAATGATCAATTGTTGGAGCGCTGCATAAACGTGTCGCACTCAGGCTTAGTGGAATGCAGAGAAACATTTATTCCATAGGCCGTACACTCAAACGATTCGTTGTAAGCACACACCTCATTTTTACAAGCTCCCACGGAGCCGGCATCCTCCCCGCCGCCTTTGCGACCGCTTCTAAAAAAAGTATCGCACAAAGGCTGCGGGCCACCGACGGTGATGGCGACCGCATGACACTTCTCATCACCGTTATATGCACATTCATTCACATTACAAAACAATATATTGGGCATAAGATTGGCTTTCATATGACTCTCCTTTCTTATTGCTTGCCTGTTCGAAATAGTGAGCAGGGGTCACGGCCTCACTGTTGCCGACTGACATATACCGGGCTCATCTGGTCAGTCAGATGTTCCTTAAACCAAGCCACCGCCAGCTGAGAAACCCTTTCCAATACTCCCGGATCTTCAAACAAATGCGTGGCAGCCGGCATAATTTGCAAGGCCTTGCGGGGCGTTTTCAACCGTTTTAACGCCTTAGCATTCCAAAGAAACTTCGAACAGCTTAAAATGATCGCGCAACCCATCGGTTGAGGTAACGAGCTGCTTGGCCAAAAACTCACTATCAAACTGATGACGTTTGGCGTGCTCAATGCCTTTTTCTTTGCCGGTCAAAAGATCAAATAGCAAGGTTGAAAATCCGGTCGGGTTTATCCGTTCGGAAACAAATTGGTTTCTCGGACTGAACCGTCCGCTGGCGCCGCCATAAGCAAACCAAACAACACCTTTAGCGTCACGCGCAGTGGCTAAAATTCCCGCGAGAGCTCTTTCTTTGACAGGAATTTCAATGAT
>JAEUSC010000126.1 GCA_016789035.1 Candidatus Omnitrophota bacterium | reverse complement strand
GCTTTCAATATTCTGGACAATTTCCAGAGTCTTTCCGCGGCTGCTTCCGCCGGCTCCGTACGTGCAGGAAATGAAATCGGGTTTTAGTTTGCATAATTGGGAAACGGTATGCCATAATTTCTCATAACCTTCAGGTGTTTTAGGCGGAAAAAGCTCGAAGGAAAAGGTTCGAGGTTTTGTGGAAAATAGTTGGGTGAGCTTCTGCATACGGGCTGCATTATACCAAAGAAAAATCAATTGAAAAGAATTCAATCGAGTGAATTTTTTAAAATTGGAAGTTAGAAGTGCGATATGGGCGTTTGTTTAGTGACAGGATCATGCGGATTGGTGGGGTCTGAATCGGCGTTTTATTTTGCCAAATCGGGCCTAAAAATTGTCGGGATCGACAATGATATGCGCGCCAAGTATTTCGGAAAGACAGCCTCAACCCGAAAAATGAAGAAACTTTTGTCGGAGCGCATATCGGGTTATGAACATCATGCTCTGGATATCCGTCAGCTTACGGGTCTGGAAAAGGTTTTTGAGAAATATGCAAAAGATATTAAACTCATTATCCATTCCGCGGCCCAGCCTTCCCATGATTGGGCCACAGATTATCCCCTGGTCGATTTTAATGTGAATGCGACGGCTACACTTCAGTTACTCGAACTTACTCGTAAATATTGCCCCCGGGCAATATTTATTTTCAGCAGCAGCAATAAAGTGTACGGCGATACGCCTAACCATCTGCCTTTGCGTGAACTTCCTTTGCGATGGGAAATTGAGGAAAATCATTCTTTTTATCATGGTATTGATGAAAGCATGTCGGTGGATTCATCCAAGCATTCGATTTTTGGAGTGTCCAAGCTGGCGGCTGACATCATGGTTCAGGAATACGGCCGATATTTCGGGATGCGTACCGGCGTCTTTCGGGCCGGGTGTTTAACAGGTCCCAATCACGCAGGGACAGAATTGCATGGGTTTCTTTCCTATTTGGTTAAATGTGCGGCAAATCAGCAAAAATACACAATTTTTGGATATAAAGGTAAGCAGGTCCGTGACAACATTCATAGTTACGATTTGGTCACGGCTTTCGATTATTTTTACAAGAATCCCCGCACGGGTGAGGCCTACAATATTGGCGGAGGTCGGCAGAACAGCTGTTCGATCCTGGAAGCGATCGGAATGTGCGAGAAGTTGTCGGGCCGCACTTTGGAAGATCAATACGGCCAGGCCCGAAGTGCCGATCATATTTGGTACATTTCCAACGTAAGAAAATTCCAATCACAGTACCCCCAGTGGCATCAAACTTACAGTCTTAACCGTATCCTGGAAGAGATGTTTCACTCGTATTAATCTTTTCCGTAAAGCTAGCAATTTATAAAGTCAGTATCATCCTGGAAATGCCTTGAGTGGACAGATCAATGTTAGAGTTTCCATCCAGCCACAATTAATTGATCCCCCATAATATTTTAAATTTGAGCGGAGCGTTTAAGCCTGGTTCTTAGAAATACAAGGATCAGCGCTTTTAACCGGAATAACTGAGATTAAAACACTGTTTTTTAGAGTTAAATCCCCTTGACTTTAAAAGACGTTTTCATAAAATGTTCATTAATTGAACATTAGAACAATATCCCTTCTCAAAAGGTCTTGAATGTCCAACGAAACACTTAATGAACGTGAATTTGAACTGATCAATATCATCGGTAAACGTCTGGGTTCAAATCAACGGGATCTCTCACAACAGTTAAATCTTTCCTTAGGTCAAACCAATATTTTGGTCCGTAGGCTCATATCAAAGGGCTTCATCCGCATTAGTCAGTTAAATAAGCGTAAAGTGCAATATCTGCTGACCCCCAAAGGGATCTCGGAGAAGATGCGCAAATCGGTGAAATACACCCTTAATACAATAAATGCCATAGGGTTGATCAAAAATCGTGTGGCTGGCATTCTGAACAATCTTTATCAGGACGGTCATCGGCGTTTTTACCTTTACGGGGAACGAGATCTATGCATCTTAGTGGATATCGTTTTTAAAGAATTGAATTTAAATGATACTGTTCTTGTTGAACTAAAAAACATTCCGGGAAAAGAAGTTAACGGAATTCTTTTGATCGGTAAGGAAAAAGTATCTTTGGCCGAAATTTCTGCTAAAGAACATGTGGATTTAATTATTGAGATGTCTAAATAATTTAAGCTAGGAATTATTATGTTGAATAACAAGACAATTTTAGTAACAGGTGGAACGGGATCTTTCGGACAGAAGTTTATCTCAACGGTTTTTGAAAAGTATAAACCTAAAAAGGTGATTGTATTTAGCCGTGACGAGTTTAAGCAGTTTGAAATGGCGAAAATATTTCCTACCGATAAGTATCCGATTCGTTATTTTCTAGGCGATGTGCGTGACCGTGAGCGTTTGGAGCGTGCATTTTTTGGGGTTGATTATGTCATTCATTCAGCCGCGCTCAAGCAAGTGCCGGCCCTTGAATATAATCCGATGGAGGCGGTAAAGACTAACATTACGGGAGCCGATAACATCATCCATGCGGCTATCGTCTGCGGTGTCAAGAAGGTTATTGCGCTATCGACGGACAAAGCCGTTAATCCGGTAAACCTTTATGGGGCAACTAAACTGGCGGCAGAAAAAACTTTTGTCGCTGCCAACGCCTACGCCGGCGGAGACGTAAAATTTGGTGTTGTACGCTATGGCAACGTTATGGGGTCACGCGGTAGCGTCATTCCATTTTTTCTGGGGTTAAAGGAACGTGGCATCAAGGAGTTTCCCATCACGGATAAGCGTATGACTCGCTTTTGGATGCTTCTAGAGGAGAGTGTGGATCTTGTATTAAAGGCGTTAGAGCTTTCGGTGGGGGGTGAGGTGTTCATACCCAAGATTCCGTCGATGAATATCATTGACCTGGCCAAGGCCATTGAGCCGAAATGCACGTTTACGTATTTTGGCATTCGGCCCGGAGAAAAACTTCACGAATCTCTTTTTTCTGAGGATGAATCGCGGGTGACGTTTGTCCACAGCAATATTTATGTAATCCTCCCGAGTTTTGGTTTCGAAGA
>JAEUSC010000086.1 GCA_016789035.1 Candidatus Omnitrophota bacterium | reverse complement strand
CGATTTTTGTTGTTTCCAACCAGGCGGGCGTCGGCAAAGGGCTATTTACCAAGGAAAAACTTAAAAGCATTAATGAGCACATGCTCAAGTATGTGACAAAAGCCGGGGGACGCATCAAGCGAAGTTTTTACTGTACCCACCGTTCCGATGCCGGATGTGAATGCCGCAAGCCGAAAATAGGATCTTTAAAAAAAGCGCTCTCGTTAGTAAACGCCACGGTCCGTTCAGCGAAGAAGACATTTTTCGTGGGAGATACAGAAATTGATATCAAAACAGGTCACAATGCTGGATGCCGTACGATCTTTGTTCTTTCCGGGCGTGAAGATCGCCGCTATATGCGCAAATGGGATGTGAGGCCGGACTTTGTTGTTAAAAATTTAAAGGAAGCCGTAAAAGTTATCCATCATGAAAATTCTCGTCATCCACGCAACGGCCGGGGCCGGCCATAAAAAAGCTGCCGAGGCTATCTATCATGGGATCAAGGCCAAGATGTCCTGTGATGTTGTACTCGTTGATGCCTTAGATTATTCCAATCCTATTTTCAAATATTCTTATCCCAATTTTTATTCTTTTGTTGTCAGCCGAATGCCGTGGTTGTGGGCCTTTGTTTTTGGGCTGATGGATGTGCCTGCCATGCAGCCCCTTGTTCGTTGTGTGCGTAGAATTTATAACACCATCAACACGCAAAAGCTGCACCGGTTTCTTGTTGATGAACAGTTTGATTGGATTATTTGCACGCAGTTTCTTTCGGCTGAGGTCAGTGGGTATTTAAAAATGAAAGGTCGTATCAAATCGAAGATCATCTGCGTTGTCACAGACTTCGATGTTCACCGGATTTGGATCAACGAAGGCATCGATTATTACACCGGGGCCTGCGATTATACGCAAGAGAAGTTGGTCCAATTAGGGGTTGATAGAAAAAGGACATTTGTGACAGGAATTCCGACAGATCCTAAGTTTCAGAAAGTCTGGGATGTTGCTGAAATCCGGCGGACGTTGGGCATTGATCAAAACAAAATTACGACACTGATTGCCACCGGGTCGTTCGGGTTCGGGCCGATTGAAGAATTGGTCGACTTGCTAAAAGATCATCAATTGATCGTGGTCTGCGGGCACAATAAGAAGTTGTATGAACGATTGTCTAAGCGAAGTTTTGCGCATGTGAAGGTTTGCGGGTTGGTTAATAATATGGATGAATTGATGGCGGCTTCAGATATCATGGTGACCAAACCAGGCGGTTTGTCGATTGCTGAGGCATTGGTCAAGGGTTTGGTGTTGGTCTTTTTTAGCGCAATCCCGGGTCAGGAAATCAACAATGTGAGGGTGCTGGAAAAATCCGGCGTAGGGCTAGGGATTCGGACTTTAAATGAAATCAGCACCGCCGTTTCTCGATTACATCAATCGCCGCAGGAGTTAAGTCAACAGCGGGCCAAGTCGAAACAAATTGGCCGTCCGTGGGCAGTTGATGATATTATACGAGTGATGAGCAGTAAGTAGTTGTGGCGTGAAAGGTGATATGGAAAAGAAATATTTTACTCCCAAAGAAGTTAATAAAAGACTGCCTTTAATTAAACAAATTCTTTCCGATATTCTCGCCAAGGGCGCAGAATTAAAGCAGATTTCGATCGCCGCTGGAAGTTCCCAAGAACAGGCTGCCTATGAAAAGGCAATGGCCAAGGTCAATGTTTTGGTGGATGAGTTGGAGAATTTGGGATGTTTTTACAAAGATTGGAGTTTTGAAAAAGGGCTGGTCGATTTTCCGGCTGTAATTAATGGTCAGGAAGTTATGTTGTGCTGGCAGGGAAATGAGCCCGACGTCCGTTGGTATCATGCGGTGGATGGTGGATATCAGGGGCGATGCCTGATTCCTGAAGAACTGCTAGATGTATCCAATAATCCTCAGCAAAAAGCCCCGGAAATCTTGGAAGAAACACATTAGAGAATTTGGCTCCGAACCCTTCATATATTGAAATTTTTTGCCATCCATCTTTATCAAATAGAAAATATTCTGAGACGTACTGATTGCGTATGACTGAATACACAATTGCTCAAATTGTTGTTGGACTTCCTGTTGAAGGCCCGTTCGATTATTTTATTCCGCAAGAATGGCGTGGGCGTATAGTGGTCGGTCAGCGTGTTGCAGTGATGTTTGCTCATGTGAAGCGTTTGGGTGTTGTTGTTGCGCTTCAGCATGGCACTGACATTAAGAATGTTAAACCCCTTACAAAGGTTTTGGGTACGCAGCCTTGGTTTGATGATTATCTTCTTCATTTGGCGCGGGATATGAAAAAGCGCTATGGCTGCAGTTCCGGCGAAGCCCTTGAGCTTATGTTGCCAAAAGCGTTACGCTCCACGCGCTCGCTGGAATTGGAGCGTTCGGCGCAAGCAGTTTCAACGCTGGACGGCCAGCGAACATGGATCCGCAGCCAAAACACAAGGGACCATTGGTCTTTAATTCAAACCCGGATAAAAGAGGTTTTGTCTCATGAATTGGGGGTCATTGTTTTAGTGGCTGATTCCGCTCAGATTCCCTACGTCGTGAGCCAGGTTAAGTCTGTTTTACCGGAGAAAATTGTGATCCATGATAATGAGCGGACAGCCAAGGAAGAGTTGGAAGGGTGGTCGATGTTGCGTTCAGGGCAACGAAAGGTAATTGTGGGGCTGCGGTCTGCGGTCTTTGCTCCCATCGATCCGTTGGGATTAATAGTTCTCTACGATGAGGACAATCCTTCTTTCCGCGAAGAGCAGAGTCCTTTTTATCAGACCAGAGAAGTGGTAATGATGCGTGCCAATATCCACCAGTGTGGTGTTTTGATTGTCACGTTCTCATCGACGGTTGAACTGGTCTTTCATTCCCAGCCGGAGCGGTTGACCGCTGTAGATTATAGTGAGCCTCAAAAGGCCCGGCGGCAGCTCATTGATATGACGAATTTTGAATCCAAAGGCCCGATGATGATTTCTTTTCCCATGCGTAATAATTTGGAAAAGGCTTTGGGGGCGGGTCAAAAGGCAATGATTGTCATCAACCGCCGAGGCCACAGTACGGTTACCCGATGTCTTTTTTGTGGTCACATGATGCGTTGTCCACGCTGTACAACAAACCTTTCCTATTCGGCCGTTAAAAAGAGATTGGAATGCCGACGGTGTTTCACATCTCAGGACTTACCTAAGAAATGTCCGCATTGCGGGAAGGAATATTTACGGTCCTTAGGGGTTGGCGTGGAACGGGTTGTCCAGGAGATCCGAAGATTATTTCCGGCCGCAAGAACGCAGCGCTTTGATCGAGATGTTCAGGTGTTTCCGCCGCAATTTGATGTCTTAGTGACAACGCAGGCTGTTCTTCGAATGTTGGGTCGGGTTGTTGTACATACCATCGGTATTCTTGATGTGGATACGGAATTTAACCGAGCGGATTATCGTTCGTCCCAAAAAGCCTTTTCGCTCTTAACCCATCTTTCGCTCATGGCCAAAGAGAATATTGTGATCCAGACCATGAATATTGATAACGAAACCTTACGCTCCTTTATTTCCGGCAAGGATCAGGAGTTTTATCAAAATGAACTTTTGCTTCGGAAGGAGTTGAAGCTTCCCCCGTATCAGCATTGGGTGGCTGTATTGTTAAGAGGCCCAGAGGAAAAGATTGTGTCTATTCAGGCGGAGGCGTTATATAATTCGCTGGCTGAAAATACTCCGTCCGGAATCGACGTTATGCCTGTGCGTCCTGACGGAATGCCCAAGTTGCGCGACCAATATCGCTTTGTGATTTTTATTCGCGGTGAGCAAGCCTCTGCGACGCTGGATTTTGTCAAAGAGTCTATAGGAAAATTGAAAAAGAAAAGTAAGGTGATTATTACGGTCCAAGTGGATCCTTGATGTAAGAGGAATTGAGGTTCGAATTAAGAAGATTGATCGTACGACGTTCCTCTTTCTTCGTCTCAAAAGGGAGCTAGAAAATGCGCATTGTGTTTTTCGGAAGTGATGATTTTGCTGCTGTTCATTTAGAAAAACTGCTTAGTTCAACCCATCACGTTTGGACTTGTGTAACCCAGCCGGACAAGCCTAAGGGCCGGGGATTAAAGGTCGTTGATTCTCCTATTAAGGAATTGGCCCTGGCAAATAAAATTCCGTTGCTTCAACCGGCGACTATAAGAGACCAGTCATTTATTAATGCGCTGAAAGAATGTCAGGCTGATCTCTTTGTGGTTGTGGCGTATGGAAAAATTCTTCCGCCGGAGATTTTAGCCATTCCAAAAATCTT
>JAEUSC010000038.1 GCA_016789035.1 Candidatus Omnitrophota bacterium | reverse complement strand
CCAAAAACCCTAGCGAACGCGCGAAAAAACATAACAAAAGTAAAAAAAATTTTGCTAAAAAATTTCACACAAAATAAATTAGCAAAAATAAATTCGAGCAATAAAAACCCGCAAACTATTATTAATAAAATACTGGAAGTATATCTTTCGTAACCCAATAACGCGGTGAAAACCAACACCAAACAGACCACCGGAACTTCAAAAATATCTTTCCAAAACGTATAGTCATCCCCTCTGGCCATTGCCGGATGATCACCGTACATCTTTGCGCGCCAAAAGCCATGACGGAACTGCTCCTTAAGGTATTTAACAACTTTAGTGGTGTGAAAATGGTCAACCAAAGCAGATTTATTTAAATAAATCAACCATCCCTTATTGATTATCTTGTAGCTCAAATCATTGTCTTCCCCGCTGGCTTGACGGTAATATTCATTAAACCCGCCCACACAGAAGAATACTTCTCGACGGATTCCGACATTGTAACTGCCAAAAGCTCGAGGATAGACCGGCATTACGATTCGATGGCGATAAATGATTTCCGAATGAATGCACGCGGCCAAAATTTTTTGAGGATTAGCAATGCCATAACTGCCGCAGACAGCTCCGACTCGCGGGTCTTTAAATCCGTCGACGATCTGCGCCATCCAATCCTTATGGGCAATGCAGTCCGAATCCGTAAAGAGAATAAAATCTCCTCGAGACTCGGTTGCTCCACGGTTACGCGCAGCTGCCGGACCCGCATTATTCTGTTTAAGATAAATTATTTCAGGAAATGATTTTAGAATTTCAGAAGTTTGATCTGTTGAACCGTCATCGACGAGAATTACCTCGGTGAGACCTGGATAAGTTTGAGACAAAAGCGACTGAACGACGTGGGCAATGGTAGTCTCGGCGTTAAAGACAGGTACGACAACACTGACCATGGGATAATCCATAGAGGGATTTACTGCTTTTGACCGATTCTGGTTTTAAGTTCACTCAATTCAAATTCCATGATTCCAATCTTTTTGGCCATTTTGTCATTGCGGTCATTCTGCTGGCACAAAAAAACAGTTAGCAATAAACTCAAAAATACAAAGACGCATAAGAGAACAAAGAAAATAAAATTGCTAGGAAGTTCGAAGCGGCAAAACTTCGCTATAGCAAATAAAAGATTGTGGAATACGGAGAAAAACACCGCCAATGCGCAAGCCAGAAGCCAGCCCACCGCATATTTAAATGTTAATCTCTCCCGTCGGACAAGCTCGACAACAAACAAAAAAATACCCATCGATAATGTTAATGCGAGCCATTTAATGACCATATTCCACCAACCTGCGCGTCTTTAACATGTCCAGTAATATAGCGAAAGTCACTTTTACCATGTAATAAAGACTTTTCAGATACCGAATTGAACTTTCACCCCCCTGCCGTTTCCGCATCACCACAGGAAGCTCTTTGATTTTCGCTCCAAATTTTCCAGCCAGGACAATGGCCTCGGGTTCGGGAAAATCATGCGGGTAATGACGAGCGAATATCCGTATCATTTTTTTATTGTACGCCCGAAAACCCGACGTGGGATCGTAGATCAACGATCCGGTCAACACCCCTATCAACCGTACAAAAAAACCGATTCCCAATCGACGAGCAAACGACGAACGATATCCCTTTTCCTGTTGAGGCATAAATCTGCTTCCAATTACAATATCTGACTCATTGTTGAGTACGGGCGAAAGAATCGTGCGGATGTAACCGACATCATGCTGCCCGTCAGCATCCACTTGAATGGCAATGTCATAATCGTTTTGACTCGCAAATTGAAAACCTGTCTGAACGGCACCGCCGATCCCCAGATTAAATGGCAACGAAATCACCTTTGCACCGGCTTGACGGGCTTCTTGGGCGGTAGCATCTTTCGATCCATCATCTATCACAATAACATCAGTCTTGACATCAAGAGCCCAAATTTCCTTGAGTGTATTGCGGATATTGGCGCGCTCATTATACGCAGGAATAATGATGAGTATCTTAGGCTGGGACGGGGTCATTTGGCACCCCACAGTTAACGCACTCGGGTCTTTAAGCTGCAGTCAATCACCTCATCTCCAAAAATGATGACTAAACCGCCCTGCAACGCCGGATTCACGCCGAAGGATATAGGAATTTCTTTAAATCTTTTGAAAGCAACCGATTTGACGCGTGAAATAATTTTCTGATCCAAATCACAGGCCGACGTTACGAGAATATCTTTGATCTGAGGTGAATCTCCTTTAACTTTTAGAGTTTCGAAAGATTCAATGGCAAGATTAATCAATTCATTATTCAAATGGCGAATTAAAAAGAAAACAACAATCAAAGCCGTAACTACTTGCAGAAAAAAGACCAAGAGAACGATCGCCATACTTATGCCTCTAAATTACAACTTGATTTCTCCCGTCGAAAGTTTAAACAAATAAATGGCTGCAATTTTCTGCAAGTCGGGCTCATACTCGGCAGCAACTTTATTTTCCGGATCTAGACCACTGAAACTAAATGTCCGTCCATCCGGGAAATGCCCTCGGGAGGTTATGAGTAGCAGCATAGCTTTATCATCCATATCAAACATGCTTTTAAGCATGACCTGCCCAGACGTGCTTTCTCCCATTAAAATAGCGCGCCCCTTATTTTGCATAATACCCGCAAACAATTCGGCAGCACTGCCGGTTTCTTTGTTCACCAGAATAACAATCGGTCCGTCATAGCGAAACTCTTTGGGAATCTCCGGAACATCAAGTTCCGCCTTATCCTGACCCTTCTTTTGAAAATACGCAAACAAATCTCCGGGCTTGAGAAAGAAAGCTGAAAGC
>JAEUSC010000030.1 GCA_016789035.1 Candidatus Omnitrophota bacterium | reverse complement strand
CGTTTCAGCGGAAGGCGCAGAAACATCCATTGCTTCCAGTCCGCAGTATTCAGTGACGATTTTAGGTAAAAGTCTACCGCCTTCAAACGTTGTGTTCTTTGATGTGAGTCAGCAGGGCAATCAGTTGCATTTTTCTTGGTCGCCTGTCACTGATTCGGATTTGGCGAGGTATGTGATCAAGAGAGGCTCTGATTGGGAAACAGGGGATATCATCGCTGAAAAAGTAGATGTGACCGAATTTGATTATCCAATTGGTTCCATTGGCGAAGAAACCTACATGATCAAGGCCATTGATACTTCTGGCAATGAAAGTGTCAGCACAACAAGCGATACGCTCATTGTGGCACCACCACCAGAGATGAATTTCACCCTTGAGGTGGACCCGTGGAATGCTAATCGGGAATATAAATTGACCAATCTGTCACTTGAAAAGATGAACCTTTTTGACGGAACTTATGCCCGGGACGTATTTGCCTTATCAACTACATCCACATGGGAAAGCATTGCTGGAAGCGGTAAAGGCTGGGATCAGGCGGTCAGCGATGGTGATTTAAACGAAAACAAGACGTATCAATCGTCCGGCAGTTATGAAGAAATTGACCCATGGGATTTAGGCACCATCTTTGAATTTAAGATCATCGTTGCCCTTTTGTATAAGAACGTAAACGGTGGATCGATCACTGTGCAGGTTTCAACAAGCGATGACGGCGTGACATATTCAGCTTTTGCCAATGTTAACGCCGCGACTAATTATCGAACGAGGTATTTAAAGTTTAAATTTATCCTTTCCACATCGGATACGAATTACAACGTCTATTTTTATGCGGCCACAATCTTTATTAATGCCGCAACGGTTAAGGTGGATTTTGGCAGAGATTTGAGAGTTTCGGCCACGGGTTCTCATGTGAATTTTAGAAGCGATTTTACGGCCGTGCCGCGCATCACCGGCTTATCGATTAAGAATGGCATCATTGGTTTTCCTGTCATGAACAATATGGCGATCAGCGGCGCAGATATTTTTGTTTATGACAAAGACGGAGTCGCCATCGGTACGGCAGATGTCGATTGGGAAGTGAAAGGATCTTAATGAATGGATATTGTCAAAATTGTTCCATGATCGTTGAGATGGTCAATGTTGAAACAGTCAAATTGCCGAATCAATCGTTTATCCATCGGGGGTATTGCACGACTCCAAAATGCGACGGCATTATCTTTGTGAAAATTTATGACCATGAAGTGATCATTGTTGATAACGGACTTAAATATCCAAAAGAGGTTTTTGTCGGGGAGAAAACACCAAAAAGATTAGTGATTGATGAAGTGGGGCAGACGATTTTCAAGAAAGATGAAGTCATTCAAACAACACCTAAGGACGGCAAAGTGGTAACCGTCTTTGATATTAAAAACGAAAAGGAGAAGGCAGATGAAAACATTAAATAAGATTGTTTCTTTGATTCTAGCAGGAGCATTGGCTTTAATGCCGATGCGCGTAATGGCAGACGAGATTCGGTATCAATATGATGAGAATTTTCCTTACGGCTCATTCTCCTTAGCAAACTTTAGGGCGTCCTTGCGCGGCCTTGCCGAAATGGACTTAATGCCTTTAAAGCCGCAGGCAAAACGAACACTCGATGGGTTGGAGTATTCAACAAACGCGGCCGCAACCGCGCAGTATGCCGGAACTGGCGTCACGATTACAGCCGAGGCTTCGATTATCCAAGAGGGAAGCTATTCCTTAAAGGCTGTCATTGACTCGACCAATGACCGGACTTTTGGCCGGTCGTTTGTTATTAATCTTTCGGCTTTTCAATCAGCGACTGTTTGGACTCGTGCATCAACGACAAATTCGGCTATTCAATTTTATGTGAGCGATGGAACAAATTCTTCGTATTGGAACTTAACGACTGACCCCAGCGCAAATACATGGAAACAGCATACGATTACGCTTGCATCACCTAGCGGGAATTCTGGATCACCGGCAAACTTAGCGAATGTTACAAGCTATGGCTACCGGCTTTTGGACAATGGTGTGACGTATTATTTCGATACGATCAAAGTCATTGTTGGCATGACGGTCGTGGTTCTTGGAACTGATTTAGGATCCTTTTATCGCCATGTGTATTTGACCAATCAGCCATTGCAAGTTAACGCGCAGTCGGCACCTACGATTACCGCTCCCACAACAAATCCGCGCATCGATATTCTCACCATCGATTCTGCCGGTGCATTGTCTTGGATTACGGGTACAGAAGCGAGTACGCCCGCGGCACCTTGGAATAACATGCCAGCCAATAAGATTCCGATTTGTTTGGTTTATCAAAAGACAACGATGACCAAAGTCTTGGCTTATGAGGATAAAGACACCGATACAAACCAAGGCTATATCTTGGCGGACGTTCGTCCTTTTATGAAGAATGGTTTTACTTTCTTTAAAGGTGCGGACGTTGCAAGCGCATCAGCTGTGACGTTAGGCAATGACGGAAGTTTTTTCAATATCACTGGCACAACCACAATAACTTCGATTACCGCAAAACCGGCCGGAACGGTGGTGTGGTTAAGGTTTGCTAGTGTTCTTACAGTGACCAGTGGTAGCAACCTTAAATTAAACGGCAATTTTGTCACCGCGGCTGATTCCACATTGGAATTGGTGACCGATGGAACGAATTGGTACGAAGTCAGCCGTCAGCCGATTAAGACTTCATTCATCGGTCAAGGCGATACGCCAGCCAGTTATTCCGGTCAGGCGAACAAGATTCTAACCGTCAACGCCGGAGAAACAGGGGTGCAGTTTATCGGCACATTGCCGGTTGCTAATGGCGGAACCGGATCAACCACCCAAAATTTCGTGGATCTGTCCAATACTCAAACAGTAGGTGGGGTTAAAACATTTTCATCGGCAATCAAGGCTTCGGTCAATCTGAACTCCGGATCGATAACCAACGGAACACTGGGACAGACAAGCTGTGGGACGACCACTACCTGTAACAATTGTGATGCCTTTGTGCCTAACGGATGTTATGTACGCGGTCAGCATCGCGATCCGGATGGTTCGGCCGGTTCTTTATATTATTGCTGTCCGTAAACAAGGAGAAAAATATGGAAGAAAAGAATGAAATTCCATGGGATGGAATAGACAGACGGCGACCAGAGGTATTCAAGGTATCGACATGGGTAATCCCTATTGTTATTAGCCTTTTGATTACGTCGGGTAGTTATTTGGTTGCCTTTGGCGGGTTTAAAGAAAATGTAGTTAATTTAGATAAGAGAATTACCGCTCTTGAATTTGATAACGAAAAACATAAAGAAAGAATTGTGGCCTTAGACACCATGGTGCCAGTTCTTCAGCGAGATATCGCGGATATCAAATCAGATGTAAAAGAGGTCAAGGAAGATATTAAAGAAGTTTTGATAGCGGTTAAACAATAACAAAAAAACATGGAGGGTAAAATGATCGACTTTATTAATAATTTCGCTCAACAGCACGCATGGATTGGATTGGCAATTGCTGTCGTAATCGCAATTCACACAGGTCTTAAAGCGTTGAGGGATGCTATCGATACCACACCGCAAACCGATGATAACTGGTTTGAGCGTGTGGTCACGATTCTAGGAAAAGTTTCAGGGTATCTTGCTGGCTTTCGCGCTAAGAAAAACCCTTAGACGTCTTGCCACTTAAATATCGCCTGTTGGCACAGACGCTTTTATTCTTAAGCGGGTTTAGGT